>DAITQE010000037.1:3889-12356 GCA_036833235.1 Opitutus sp. | reverse complement strand
GCTCGTGGCGACCTCGGCCATGCCGGCCTGGCGCGAGATGTCGAGCAGTTGTCGATGCAGGGTTTCGCGTTCCGCCTCGGCGCGTTTGCGTTCGGTGATGTCGCGACCGTAGGCGTAAAAACACGTGCCTTCCGGCGCGGCCTTGCAGCTCCACGCGAACCAACGATAGGAGTCATCGGCGCAGCGCACGCGGATTTCGAAATTCAAAGTCGTGTGTCCTTCCGCGATTTTTGCGATCTCGACGCGGGTCGCCGCGCGATCGTCGGGGTGAACAATGTCCATATAGTTCGTGCGCTGCAGCGCGGCGGCGGAATAGCCGAGCAGGGTTTCAAAGGCCGGATTGGTGCGGCGCATGGAGCCGTCGAAACCCAGGATGCAGAGTAGGTCGAGCGACAGGGTGAAGAAGCGGTCTCGCTCCTCCTCCGTCCGCTGTCGCTCGGCGATTTGCACGCGCAGTTCACGCGTGCGCTCCTCCACGCGCGTTTCGAGTTCCGCATGAGCCTTCCGCAAATCCGCTTCGCGCCCTTCGATCTGCGAAAGCATGTCGTTGAAACCGTCAACCAGCTGCCCGAGTTCATCATTGCCCTTTTTCTCCGCGCGAACCGCGTAGCGGTTTTTACCGGCGGCCACCCCGGCAATCGCATTCGCCAGCAACGAAATCGGCTCGGAGATCATTCGTTGCAATCTGCTTCCGAGCAAAATAGCGCCTAAAATCGCAACGCTCATTACGGCCCCTGCAATCACCGCGTAGCGTCGCCACCTCGCGCTGATTTCCTCGAGATCCGACTCGAGATAGATCGTGCCAATGGTTTCACCCGCGAGGTTGATCTTGCGGAAAAGCCGCAGGGATTTGGTCCCAAACTCCTCGCTGTCGTCCTTTGGAGCCGGCCAGTGCGCGGTCGCCGTCTCATGGCGGAGAAACACGGCAAACACGTTCCCACGCGCGTCGTAAACGCACGCCCCCATGATATGCGGCTGTGCAGCCAGCGCTTTCAACGTCTGTTCAGATGAGCTCGCGTCGTCGAAGGAAAGAGCCGCCGCACTGTTGAAAGCGATCATTTGCGCCGTGATCGACAGATCGCGCGTCATCGTTTTTCGAAACGTGATCTGCTCGTAGGTGACGAACGCCCCGCACGCCAGCAGCAGCGCGACCGCGGTCGTCACGATGCCGTTGAAGGCCAGTTTGCGGCGGATGGGAAGATCGCGAAAAAAGCTCATCGTCTCGAAGGTTAGGCTTTTTTGCGCACGACGGTTGCGAGCTTTAAGAGCTGCGCGCTGATCTTCACGCCCGTCCGTTCGGCTGCATCTTGATCAATCTCGAAACGCACCTGGTCGCCCTTGAGCGTGAAAACAATCACGCCGCTGCCTCGCGCGTTCGCGGTAATCTCGCTCACGACCACCGTTCCTGACGCCGGCAACAGATCCTTGAGCTCGTTGAATCGTTTTTCTTCCGTCGCGCTGACGAATACCATATGGACGCCGCGCGCTTCGCTCGCCGACGACAGCCTGCGGACGACAATCCCCCGGCCATTCACGGTTCGGTTTCGAACAATGGTCTCGAGTTCGTCGCCAAACGGGTTTTCTCCAAGTATCCCAATGATGATCGGCGCGGAATCATCCGCGAACCGCTGCGCCGGCCACTCGACGAACTTCGTGAAATTGAACAAAAACGCCGCCTTTAGCTGATACTCTTTGGAGACTTCTGCGTGAAGCGAGGCACACGTGCAGAAAAACGCCAGACACCACCACCCTGGCCTCCACCTCGGAAATCCTGAACGATAGGTCTTCATGCCACAGGCTCGTCCGAAATTAGAACCTCACCGTGACTTTTGCAGTCACCGTGCGAGGGATATCCTCGCTCACCGAGGTAGTGAAATCATGGAATTCCGGGTGGTGATTCTTCAGTAGATTCCGCCCCCAAATACCCACATCGAGCGATTCGGTCGCGTGCCAGACCACACCGAGGTCCAACCCAACATAAGAGGGAATTTCAAATCGCCGGAGGCGATCCACAAAGGACAGCACGCCGTTCAATTCCAGATTCCTCGGCAGGGTGACATACGAACGCAGATGCGCCTGATGCTGCGGATTGTCATACTCGACGATTTTGACCGCGAAGCCCGTGCAGAGATAACTGTAATCCGCGGCCAAACGCCAGTTGTCCGTGACGCTCCACTTCACCGCGATTTCGACGCCCTGACTGTTTCCGCCGCGGACATTGGACGTCACTTGCGGCAGGATCGTGTGCAGAACGGGAACAGAACTGGAGCTGGGTGCTTCCGGCACGAAATCAATCAAGTCATCGTACTGATTGTAAAAGACCGTCGCATCGAAACTCAACCGCTTGGTGACTTCGACTCGGTATCCGAATTCGTACGACTTCAGTCCTTCCGCGCGCACGTCTGCGTTTCCAACGAGGTCCACTTCCGCCGGCGGAGTCGTCGGTCCCGTCGGGAATGCCGCGATGGCCCGGCGGGCCGCCTCCTCAAAACGATCGGGGGTCCTGACCGCTCGCGACACCGCGGCCCACAGGCTCTGCCGTTCGGTTGGGGTCCAAATCATTCGCGCGCTGGGCTGCGCTTCAAAACCCGTTTGATCGTTGTGTTCGAATTTCGAACCGAGACTTATGCGCAAATGATCAGGAATGAGTGTGATCTCATCCTGAAAAAAAGTCGTATAGAGTCGGCTCTTACTGCTTCTGGGATCCCAGGTCCAATTCGAGTCGGGCGGGAAATCATCCGCGATCAGGCGATAGCCCGCGCCCCACACGATGTCGTGCTGGCTACCCACGCGAAACCGGTCCTGCAGATCGAAATCGAATGTGTCGTTTTTCGGGGAGATGTAATCGATCGCGAATTGCGAGTGCGTGTAATAGGTTTGAATCGCAAGCTGTGACTCGCTGGAAAACGTGTGCGTCCAGCGACCGAGCAGGTTCCCCCCGCCATTGTGGTTCACGCCGTTGAAGGTTCGAGAATAGGGCGCCACCAACAACGGTACGCTCATGGTTTTGGTGGACTCATCACGATAGCATTCGCCCTGAAGCGTCAGCGTGTTTTCTGACGATTGATCCCAGTCCAATCGGAAACCACCGCGACCGATACTCCACTCGTCCGGAGCCGAGTCCCCCGTGGCAGTCACCAATCCTTCATGGCTGAAGTATTTTCCGTAAACGCGGTAGTGAACGTTGGAGGCAAGCTGGCCGCCGTAGCGAACGGACGTTGAATACTGTCCCTCCGAGTCCACCGTTGATGAGAGGAGCGCACCTTGGGTTTCCCGGGCGCTCTTGGTGATGATGTTGACGACGCCATTGACGGCGTTTGCGCCCCACAACGTCGCGCCTGGACCGCGGATCACTTCGATACGGTCGAGGTCTTCGAACACCATGTCCTGCACCTCCCATTTCACACCGGCGAAGGCGGACTCATAGATGGTCCGTCCGTCGATCATGACGAGTAATTTGTTCGCGAACTGGCCTTCGAACCCGCGCGCGGAAACCGCCCACGTGTGGCTGTCAATCTGCGCCACATCCATGCCTGGCACCAAGCGCAAGGCGTCGGCGAACGTTGTTACCCCAGAGCGAAGAAGATCGTCGTTCGACAAAACAAAGATGGCGGATGCGGCATCGCCGAGCTTCTGCTCGCGCCTAGAAACCGAAGTAACCGTTTCGTTCATCAACTCTTCGATGCTCAAATCGCCCAGATTTCGCGCCGATTCGGCCCGCGAATGTTCGGCAGCCGAAATCGAGCCCGTAAGCAGGATCAACGGAATGGCACAAAAAACCGCCATCCGGCTGATCCGGACAAAGCAACGAACGCCGCAAAAACGTTTGCGTGATGCAGGCTTCATAGCTCGGGCGTCAGAACCGCCACGTCACCTTCCCGTAAAAACCGCGAGGCACTTCGGCCGGCACCGCAAACGCCTCCGGCACTTGCTCCAGATGCTGGTTCTCCAAAAGATTTCTTCCCACTATCGAGAGCTCGATGTGCTCAGTCGGGCGATACGAAAAGCGAAGGTCCGCCGTAACATAAGCCGGGACGGAATCGATCGCGCCCACATAAGCGATCTGCGCATCGAGACTCGTACGCTCCGAGCAATCCCATGCGGATCGCAGGGTCGCCTGAAATTTGGGCGGAGCCAGCGCGTAGGCCACCGAACCGCCACTCACTCCTGCAGGCCCTTGGACCCGTTGATCAAAAACCGTGGCGCCGATGGTCATTCTCCACGTGCGGGCCGGCGATAGCGTGACCGAGCCCTCGGCGCCGTAGGTCTCCTTGCGATACACGTTCAGCCATGGAAACTCGATCAAGCCAAACGGCACGCCGGGAACGACCCGGAATTCCGTCTCGGACGTAAAGATCAGGTCATCGTATTTGTTGTAGAAGGCCGCGAGGTCCACGCTCACGCGTTTGGTCGCCTGAAGGCGATAGCCGATCTCGTAAGCCCAGAGCGTTTCGGACTTGATCTCGGGATTGCCGACAACCGCGGGAAGATAAAAACCACCGCCCGGACCCGCGACGGGAGCACCATAAATCGGCGCGCCCGCATCCCGGCTTTCGAGAACATCCGGCGTCCGCACCGCACGAGAGATGGCGGCCCAAATTGTCTGGTCGGGCGCAGGCTTGAACAGCGCACGGACACTGGGTTGAAATTCGAACCCGGTAAAGTCGTTATGTTCGAGCTTGGCGCCCGCCGTTAGCGTGAGCACGTCGGGAATGGCCGTATATTCTTCCTGTACGAACGCGCTGGCGAGGTTCAGATCGAAATCGCCATGGCGGACCGGAAAGGCCGCGTTGGTCTGCTTCAGCCCGACTGCGACCGTCCGATACCCGATACCCCAGATGATGTCGTTACGGTCGCTGACTTCGAAATGGTGCTGCGCCGTGATGTCGAAGGTGTTGGTCTGATTGTCAGCGCGGCTGAGCTCGTTGTGGTCGGCGTGATCGTAGTACGCTTGCAGCTCGACCTCCGCTCCGTTGGTCGCTCGATGGGTCCACCGTCCAAGTGTGTTGAAACCGTGGGCATCGGACGCGTAATCTTCCAAATCCGACTGGGATGCTTCAGCCTGCCATGTAAAGTGGGTTTCCTCATTCGGATAATCATCGACCCGGATGCCGCTCTGCGAAATCTGCCAGCGATCGTGTGCCGACTGGCCATTAGCCAGCGGAAAGTTGTCACGCGCCTGATGGCTCGCAAAGACGCGGTAGTACGCGTGCTCGCCCAAGCGACCGCCATAGCGCGCACCGCCGATCGCCTGCTCCACGTCCCCGCCGCCGGCGTAGATCAGACCGCCTTGGGTGTCTCTCGCGCTGCGCGTCACGACGTTGATCACGCCGTTCACGGCATTCGCGCCCCAGACGGTTGCGCCAGGTCCGCGGATCACTTCAATGCGATCGACGTCTTCGAGCATCGTCTGCTGCTGGTCCCAATAAACACCCGCGAACGTCGGGCTGTAAACGGCTCGACCGTCAATCAGCACGAGAAGTTTAGTGGCGTAGATACTGTTGAACCCGCGCGCCGAGATCGCCCACTGACTGGAATTGATGGAGCCCACGTCCATGCCGGGCACCAAGCGAAGCGCGTCCGCAATCGTGGTGGCACCGGACCGACGGAGATCGTCATTGGACAAAACTGAAATCGCCGATGCTGCATCGCCTAACTTCTGCTCGCGCTTGGAAACCGACGTAACGGTTTCATTCATCAACTCCTCGATACTCAAATCGCCGAAGTTTCGCACCGGTTCAGCGCGCAGAGGCGCCGCTGATGCGATCCAACTCAAGGCCGCTGAAAGTATAAGCAAAGCTCGTAGGCTCCCGCGCCACAAAGGCGTGAGCATCCCCAGTCGGCGCGAGCGTCGGAAAGACGGAAGCAGCATTAAGTTCATTCGGTATCATATCGACCCAAGGATGCGCTTACCTTGCTCGATTCTTGACGAAGCGTCCGAGTTTTCTGATCCCGACGACCTTTTCTGGTGCGAAAAAATCGTTATCCGTGATAACGCAAAAGTCGTTCGTTGACGGAAGCCTCCACCAGTCTGCCGCTTCTCAAACATTCGCGGAACCGGACACGGCGACTTACATCAGGAACGTTAAATCGCAAAGGACCTGAACTTTTTCGAACAAAAGCTCGTAGAGGTCTCAACGGGCACGAGCCCACAAGACTAACGCCCTTCGCCCTAGCGATCGAAGGTAGCTACGAGCGTGAGCGAGTGGAACACGACCACCACTCGGTCGCGCTCACGCAGCCACGAATCAGTCCGAAAGCTTAAGACCGGAACGTCCCAGAGTTGGGAAACGCGCATTTCGATTCCGAACACCTCCAGCCTCCGTACGGCATCACCTGAATTTTAAATTCATGTCGCAGCGCCACTAGCGCAACCCATCCGGCGAAGGGCATGCCCCATGCAACTACAGTCTTTATAGTGGTACGCGTCCGCTTCGTGACCGTTCTCAACCGCCTGCATGTTTTCAGACCTCAGATTTGCTCTCCGCCAACTCACTAAAGCGCCCGGCTTTACCGCCGTCGCGGTCCTCTCGCTTGGATTGGGCATCGGCGCCACGACGACTGTGTTTTGCTGGATCCAAGGCGTGCTGCTCAACCCGCTCCCCGGCGTTGTCCGTCCAGAGGAGATGATCGTGCTCACCACGTCCCACGAGAATCAGATGTGGGATACCGTTTCGTTGCCGGATTTGAAGGATTACGCTGAACAAAAAGAGACGTTCGCCGGAA
This sequence comes from Opitutus sp., assembly GCA_036833235.1. Lineage (GTDB taxonomy): Bacteria > Verrucomicrobiota > Verrucomicrobiia > Opitutales > Opitutaceae > Opitutus. The sequence continues at coordinate 5,630 of DAITQE010000037.1, read as the reverse complement.
TCATCGGTTCTCAAGTCACACCGGCGTGCCTGACGATCGACGAGCGCTCGATTTGGATGTACGGCCAAATCGCGACCGCCAATTTCTTCGACGTACTTGGTGTGCGTCCGATTTTGGGACGCACCTTTTTGACCGACGAAGATCAGACGCAAGGCGGCAGTCCCGTTCTGGTTCTGAGTGAAACGTTCTGGCGACGCCATTTCAACGCGGATGCCGGCATTATCGGCCGGAAGATCGAACTGAACCAGCATCCGTTCACGATTATCGGCATTGTCCCCGCTGCGTTTCACGGAACGATGAGTGGACTCATCTGCGATTTCTGGGCGCCGCTTTCGATGCACCGCGAAGTCGCAAATTTCGGATCGCTCGAAAACCGCGGCGATCACTGGCTGCATACTCAAGCTCGCTTGCAAGCAGGCACGAGCATTGCGCGCGCGCAGTCGGTCGTCGACACGGTCGGCGCCCGGCTCGAGCAGACGTATCCAAATACCAACAAGCAAATCCGTTTGCATGTGCTCACGTTCCTGGAAGCCCCTTACGGTGCGCAGCCAATTTTCAGCCGCGTTTTCGCCATCCTGCTCGCGGTCAGCCTAGGTGTATTGCTCATCGTTGCGGCCAATATCGCGAATCTGCTGCTCGCGCGCGCCACCAGCCGGAAGAAAGAGCTCTCGATTCGACTCGCGCTTGGCGCCGGACGCTCGCGGTTGATCCGACAATTGCTCACCGAGGGTCTCGTTCTTGCCTTGCTCGGCGGAACCGCCGGCGTACTGGTGGCGTATTGGGCCGTCGACTTGCTCAGTAGTTTTGCGCCGCCGACGCATCTGCCGATCGGGCTCAACGCAAGCATCAACGGACGGACGCTTATGTTCACGCTCATCGGCACGCTGACGACCGGAATCGTGTTCGCGCTGTTACCCGCTCTGCGTGCGTCGAAGCTCGATCTCAATAGCGCTTTAAAAGATGGCAGCCGCACCGCCGGCGGAGCGGCCACGCACCATCGTTTGCGCGCGCTTCTCGTCGTCATCGAAATCGCTCTGTCGGTCATGCTGCTCGTCGGCGCCGGCCTTTGTATCAAGAGCGCGCAACGCGCCTTTCACAGCGACTTGGGCTTCGATCCGAATCACGTGCTGATCGCCGGGCTTCGCGTCGGCATGAACGGCTATACCGAAGAAACCGGCAAGTTGTTCTACAACCGGCTTCACGAGCGCATCCGTACGATGCCAGGTGTCGAAACGGCTGCATTGAGCAGTTGGTTCCCACTCGGCTTCGAAGGCGGGCCAATGCACACGATTGAAGTCGACGGCTACGAGCGGAAACCCAGGGAGGACTCGACGGTCGCGTTCAGCATCGTATCGCCGGACTACTTTTCGACGATGAAAATTCCGTTGCTCAACGGGCGCGATTTCACCGCGCAAGACGACGACAAAGTCCCGGGCGTCGCCATCATCAACGAAACCATGGCAAAGCGCTACTGGCCGGGGCAGAATCCAATCGGCCGGAAATTCAAAGCGGCGTGGCGTTATCTAACAGTCGTGGGCGTCGCAAAAAATGGAAAATATCGCTCGCTCAACGAACCGCCGCGCGGGTTTTTCTACGTGCCGTATCGCCAGGGCGTGTGGGATCTCAACCTTGGTATCTGCCTTCGCACGACAGGAAATCCCGCTTTGCTGGCTGCCACTCTCCAGCAGGAAATCCACAAGATCGATTCGCGCGTCGAAATCTGGGCGACGCTGCCTATGAC
>DAITQE010000037.1:0-3879 GCA_036833235.1 Opitutus sp. | reverse complement strand
GCCTATGACGGACTACATCAAAGCTGCGTTTATTGCGCCCGTGCTCGCATCACGTCTGCTGATCGGACTCGGCTGCGTAGCGCTGGCGTTAGCGGCGATGGGTGTTTACGGTGTCGTCGCGTACGTCGTTAGCCAGCGCACGCAAGAATTCGGCGTGCGAATGGCATTGGGCGCGCAACCGCGCAACGTGCTGCAACTCGTCCTCCGCCAAGGCATGCAACTGGCCGGTCTCGGCATCGCCATCGGTCTGCTCGGCGCGTTCGCCACCACTCGCCTGCTCGCGGGATTTCTTTACGGTGTGAGCCCTTTCGACCCGCTCACGTTCAGCGCGGTCGGGTTGATTCTCGGCGCGATCTCGCTACTCGCCTGCTATCTCCCCGCCCGCCGCGCCACGCGCGTAAACCCCGTCGACGCCCTCCGCGCCGAATAGCGGCTGCGGCGCCGGCGGCGCAGTTTAAGTTGAAAGTTTAAGATTAAGCGACCCGGCCAAAACCCACCTTCCTGCCATTTCTTCAACTTAAACTTCTCACTTAAACTCGCGCGGCGCGACCACTCCGCGCCACGCGAGCATCGAGTGGAACAAACCAAAATTTTCCGAACCGCATCTCCGTCTCGTGCTCGTGCTTCTCTGCACCTTTCAAAAATCCCGAGCCGATCAAGATTAAGAGCACGATCAAGAGCACGACCCGATCTCCAGTCCCTTACTCCCTCAGTCCCTTAGTCCCTCACCCTCTTCCCGTCACTCTCCCTCTCACTTTCACCCTCACTCTCTTCCCTCAGTCCCTCACTCCCTTCCGAGCCCCTCTCACTCTCACTTTCCCCCTCACTCCGATGCTCTCCGATCTCCGCTACGCATTCCGTCAGATCTTAAAATTCCCCGGCTACACCGCCACGGTGGTGCTGACCCTCGCATTCGGCATCGCCGTTAACACGCAGATCTTCGGGATCGTGAGCGCGTTTTTCCTGCAGCCCATGCCTGTGCGCGACCCCGGCCGGCTGACCATCATCGTGCAGCGCAGTAACGTCATCAATTTCCCGTACCAGCTTTCGTTTCTCGATTTTCTGGACATTCGCGCCGGCTCGAAAGCACTGACCGATCACATCGCATACTTTTCGATGCCTGCCCATGTCAGCGTGTCGGGCCAGACGCCTGAGCGAGCCTGGATCGAGGCGGTCACGCCTGATGCTTTTCAGAAAATGGGCGTCACCGTCGCGCTCGGCCGGCCACTGCAACCCAGCGACGGCGAAATGCCGCCCGGCACACCTGTCGCCGTTCTCACTTACCGGTATTGGCAAAACCACTTCGGCAGCGATCCGGCGATCGTCGGTCGCGCGGTCATCATCAACGGAAAATCATTCACGATCGTCGGTGTGGCGAAACCCGGCTTCGATAGTTTCGCCTTCGCGCTCAGCGTCAGTATGTTCGTGCCGTCGGGAGCAATGGCGCAGCTGCGGCCCGACGGTGAAAATTTCGCCAAGTACCGCGGCATGAGCATGTGGAACATTCTGGCGTATCGCGCTCCGGGCTCGTCTCTCGCCGACGCCAATGCAGAGCTCGCGGTCTTCGCTCAGCGGTTCGCCAAAGATTTCCCGGAGGAGCACCGCGGTTCGCGCTTTCAAGCCGTGCCTGAGCAGCGCGCGCGCCCCGCACCCGCAGCGACCGATTTTCTGCCGGTATTTACCGTTCTCTTCTGCGGACTTGTCGCGCTCGTGCTCTTCATCGCCTGCGCCAACGTCGCCAATCTCATGAGCGCGCGTGCCCTCAGCCGCGAAAAAGAACTCGTGGTCCGCACCGCCCTCGGCGCTTCGCGCTGGCGGCTGCTGCGCCAACTGCTGATAGAAAGCGTGGTGCTCGCCGCCCTCGCCGGCGTCGTGGGCTACGTTCTGGCCGTATTCGGTTCGACGCTCCTGATGGGTTTCGCACCGAGCGGCGATATTCCCATCCGCCAAGTCACAACTCCAGACTGGCAGATCTGGATTTTCACCGGCATCATCTCACTTATCGCCGGAGTCGCCGCCGGACTTTTCCCCGCTCTCCGCGCGTCACGCGTCGATGTGAACGAAGGGCTGAAGCAAAGCGCGAGCCGTCAATCCTCGAGCGCCCGTCACTGGATGCGCGACCTGCTTGTGATCGGCCAAGTCGCCATGTCGTGCGTCGTCTTGATCGCCGCTGCCCTGTTCTCACGTGGCTTGTTCGCAGCGCGCGATCTCAACCTCGGTTTCCGCCCCGGCCGACTCCTCCTGCTGTCCTTCGATTTGAATCTCCAGGGTTACAATCAGGATCGTGGATTGCGTTTCCAAAAAGAGCTACTCGAACGCGTCCGCGCCTTGCCCGGCGTCGAGAACGCGAGTTTCGCGCAGCACTTTCCGTTCAGCAACAATATCGTGATTCGGGATATGTGGCCGGAAAATCCGACGGCGAACGTGCCCGATGGTCACAAGCCAACCGCTCTCTCCGCGGTCGAACCCGGTTTCGTCACCATGATGGGGATACCGCTCCTGCGCGGTCGCGATCTCGCGCCGACCGACACCGACAAGACTCCGCCTGTTGCCGTCATTAATCAGGCCATGGCGGATGCGTTCTGGCCTGGGCGCGATCCGATCGGGCAGCACTTCCGCCGCGATTGGAAAGGCGGTCCACTCATCGAAGTCGTCGGCGTGGTTGCCACCGGCAAATACATCATGCTCTCGGAGGAGCCGAAGCCGTATTACTATACGCCCTTCTCACAATCGTACGGGATGCCCGCGACCCTTGTAGTACGCACCGCCGCCGACCCACATGGGTTGGCTCATACGCTCCGCGAAACCGTTCGCGCAGTCGACGCGGACCTGCCAGTGTACGATCTGGTCACACTGGATGAACACATGGCGTCGAGTGTGTTTGCGCTCATGCCGTTGCGGATGGGTGTGAGAATGGCGGCGGTTCAAGGCGTGATCGGCCTGCTGCTCGCCATCCTCGGCCTGTACGCCGTGGTGTCGTATGGCGTAACGAGCCGTACCCGGGAGATTGGCGTGCGCATGGCGCTCGGCGCCACGAGCCAGAATGTCGTTCAACTCGTCTCGCGCGAAGGCTTGCGACTGACGCTGACCGGTCTCGCCATCGGATTATTAATGTCCACGGCTCTTTCGTTCGGTCTGTCCCGAGTCGTCTTTGGCGTGCACCCCTTCGACCCGATCGCTTTTCCCGCTGTCGTCGTAACGTTGATCGTCACCGCCGTTCTCGCCTGCTACTTCCCCGCCCGCCGCGCCACGCGAGTCGACCCCATGTCCGCGCTGCGCGCGGAGTGAATTCTTAACCGCGGGTCCTCTCGATCTCCACGATCCGCAGCTCTCGTATCCCATGATCCTGCCAGAACAAAATTTCGAAGCCTTCATCGCGCCACATGAGCAACGCTCGCCCGGCTTCGTCGTGAAGACCCAACGGTTCGCCCGCCGGAAGGTGTTGCGCCATGCGATCGAGCACTCGCAACCGTCGCTGGCGGTCGCCCGGCCCAAGCCGACCGTGAAACGCAAACGCCTGCGCGCTGCCGGCGTAACTCCACATCGCGCTCAAAACCCTGAGGCTGAAAGCTCTCGATCCGTCCGCTCAAAATCGGCCCGCGAATATTTTCTCCCGGCATCCATTTCGCGCATCAGCGCATTTACCCGGACGCGCCGCTCCTCCTGCTGCGGCGCAATCTGCCGCTGTAAAAATTCCGCCAGCTCCCGCTTTTCCTCTGCGGACAGACTCACGGCTTCCTTCTTCAGTTCTGCGAGCGACATGCCAGAAACCCTGTTCCGTCTGACCCTTCAAGTCAACCCGCCAGCCAGGATCTTCCTGCCAAGGGGCGCATCTGCGAGTTGTCGGTGAATAGTAGCGCGGGCTTCCAGCCTGCATCC
>DAITQE010000036.1:0-12366 GCA_036833235.1 Opitutus sp. | reverse complement strand
GCGTGTTTCTGCTCGCGAACAACCCTTCAGTGTGCGCGGAGGACGCCTGATTGTTTTCGGGACCGGCGACCTGATCGCAAACAATCGCGTCGCGATCGTGGACAATCTGACGATCTTTATGAGTGCGGTGAACTGGACGGTCGATCGCGACGCGAATTTCAACATGCCGGCGCGGCCGATCGACCACTACCAGCTTTCGCTCAGCGCCGGGGAACTCACGCGGCTGCGCTACAGTCTGCTCCTCGCCTTGCCTGGCGCCGCCGCGCTGCTGGGCCTCATCGTGTATTGGGCAAGACGGAGCTGATGCTCAGCCACAGTCTATAGCTGAGAGCCCAGAGCTAAGAGTCCTAACCAATCAAACACTATCGTTATCATCGTCTGCTCCTTCCGAGCTCTTAGCCCTAGACTCTTCGCTCTCAGCTCTCCCTCCCATGCGCACCAAAGTCACGCTTGTTCTCCTGTTCCTCAACGTCGCGCTGTTTTTTTTCATCTTCCGCTTTGAACGGCGTTGGCGGACCGAGGATAGCTGGAAGGAATCGCGGCGGCGCGTGCTTGGCCCTGAAGCCGCCGACATCCGCACCCTCACGATCACCGGCTCGGGCCGCGATATCGCGCTCACCAAACGCGGAGACACGTGGTTTGTCACCAAGCCCATCGAGTGGCCGGCAAATCCCAACGCCGTTAATCGCATCGTCAATGACCTTCAGTTTCTCGAGCACGAAACTAGCTTCTATGTTCGAGACTTGGAAAAAAATGGTCAGTCGCTCGCCGACTATGGCCTCGATCATCCCAAGCTCACGGTCGCCTTTGCCTCGGAGGCTGTCAGTGGTTCCCAGGCGGTTCTCCCGACCCTCCTTCGCCTTGGTGATACCACCAAAGATGGCATCCGCCTCTATCTGTTGTCTCCCGATGGAGAACGCATCCACGTCGTGAGCCAAAGCCTCGCGCGCAGCCTCTCCCTGACCTTCGACGAGTTGCGTTCCGACGCCATTTTCACGATCCCAGTTTTCGAAGCGCGTTCCCTCAACTTGCAAACGGCCGCGCCCGCCAGCCTTCGCATTCGGCTTCGTCGCGACGAAAACCGCTGGTTCTTCGAAGCCCCGTTCACCGCGCGCGGCAGCAAGGCGGCCACCGAACTCGCGATCAATGCGCTCAACCGACTCAGCGTGAAATCGTTCATCACGCACAATCCGCCCTCCTCGCTCCCCACGGACAAACCCACCCTGCGAATCAGCCTCGAGGGCAACAACCGCCGGGAAACGCTCATCCTCGGCGAAGCCCTCGGTCCCACGACAATTTCCGAAGGGACATCCTCGTCTCCCGGGACTGAATACTACGCGCAACTCGAAGGCCGTGCCGCGTTGTTCACGGTTGCGATTCCCGCAACGCTCAAGGCCACCTTGGACGGAGCGCAGGAAAAACTCCGCGAAAGACGCATCCTGGACTTCGAACCGCGGGCCGTCACTGCGATTACTCTCACGGCCCCTGGCCAGTCACCGCTGATTTTGCAGCGCCTCGAAACCGGCGAACAGTCCGCCGATTCCGCCGCCTGGCAAATCGTGGTACGCGGCGACGGCACCGGCGGGCCGCAGACCGTCCCGGCCGACCGCGTGGCCGTCGCCCGGCTCCTCGAAAAACTGTCGCTCCTCGAAGCGAAAAAATTTCAGAGCGATGCTCCTCGTGATGCCGATACCGAAGCATGGGGGTTTAACCGGCCGGAACGGGAAATCACGCTGACTGTTCCCGGCGCGCCATCGATCACGCTGCAGATCGGTCTCGCCACGCCGCGCGACGAGATTGCGTACGCCCGCCTTTCCGACAATCCCTCGTCAATTTTCGCAGTGGACGCCGAAATCCTGCGGGACACTCCGGTGGCCACACGCTCCTGGCGAGATCGCGTGCTGCAGGAACTTCCGGCCGGAGCGCGCATCACCGCGCTTAAGTTAACCGACCTTTCTGCCGACAAAGTGCTCCTCGACACCGCGATCGACGCCAGCGGCCGGCCGGTAAATACCGCGTCGCCGACCAAGGCTGTTCAGACGATTCTGGCGCAACTCCGCTCCCTGCACGCGAAGGAATTCATCCTCGACCAGTTCGTTGATCGCGTAACGGTCGCGGGCGCCGAACGCCCCTGGCGCTATCGTCTCGAAGCGACGGTTACGCGCATCGGCGGCGCGGGCGAACAAACGAGCAACACCATGCTGTTGTTGACACCTCGCGTCGGCGGCGATCGCCAGTGGGCGGGCTCGCCCGCGAACGAATTCAACACAGTTTTCGCAATTCAACAGGAGTTCATCGACGCACTTTGGGTGTTGACGGAAGGACCGCGGGACCCAGGGGCCGCCGCTCCTGCGAGTGAGACCCCTGCCGCAGCGAAACCAGCGACGAACTAACGTGGGGCCAGCGCGCGAATCAAACCGGCTCCCCTGGCGTTAGCATGGCTGCGTTGCTTAAATCCCTCTGGAACGCGGTACGCGTTTGCGCCAATGCGGTGCTATCCCTCGCTTGCTGGACGCTCTGGCTTGCACTGGGCGTTTTAGCCGTCCTGCAGATTGCGGTGGCGCTGTCGCATGAGTTCGCGGTGCCTGCGTTCGTGCTGCGCTCAATCGAAGAACGTTTCACCGCCTCTCATGTAAACGCCCAATTTGGCCGAGCGACATTCGATCCCACGGGCCGTGTGCTCATCGAAAACCTGCGGCTCTCCTTGCCCGAGTTCGCGGAGCCGGTGGTCGATGTGCGGGCGGTGTTCGTTGAGTTTGATCCGTGGTCGCTCCTCGCCGGCCAGCTTTCTGCGCGGCGAATTAAGGCGACCGGCGTGAAATTTTTCGTGCCTGCAATGCTGGCGCCGTCAGGTCGGAGCGAGGAAATCCTGAGCGACTTGGATCTGGTGCTCGTCCCAGGCCCCAATCACTTCAGCATTGAAAATCTGACAGCCCGATTCGCTGGAGTCTCGCTTACGGTTCACGGAGCGTTGCAGGTCCAGCGGCCGGCAATCGTAGGGCGCGTGGCCCCGCTTCCGCTGTTGGAAAATCTTGCACGGCACTACGCCGATTTTAGCCGGCAACTGATTCTGACGGCCGAAAAACTCTCCGCGTTTGATCAACCTGTGCTGAACGCGCAGTTGACGCCATCCGCAACGCGCGGGGCGATCGCGATTGTCCGGCTAACGGCTCACGATGTCAGCTATCCCGAATATGAAGGATTCCGCGCCACCGGAATCGACGCGATTGCCACATTTCCGTTGCTGGGCGACGCACCCACATCGTCAACCGTCAGCCTTACGCTCGGAGAACTTCGCATGGGTGAGGTGCTCGCCCGAGGCGTGCAGGCGTCAATCCACGGCGCGGTCACCCCCCAGCAATTTTTCTATGCTCCGAGTGAGATCGAGCTAACCGCCAGCGATGTTTCCGCCCGCGGATTTTCGGTACGGAACCCAGTGGCGCAAATTTTCCCGAACGCACTCCCTGCCCTCGACGGCACGGTTGTGGCGGAGTGCGAGGGAGTGCCCGTGGAAATTCGTGCGCACGCGAATCTTTACGAAAAAACGGCGTCTCTTCACGTCCGTGGTGCACTCGCGCCGGAGCTGCTCGTGCCCATTAGTGCCCAGCTCCGCCGCGATGTAGGACGGTTCGTTGGCTTCGGCGAACCGGTTCGACTCGATGCGGACGTGACCTTCAATGACGGATGGAAATTCGCTCAGCTCGCCGGCTACATCTGGGCACGTCAGATCATCGCGCATGGTGTTGCGCTGGATTCGGCGGAAGGGCATATCGAGTTTGACGGCCGCCATTTCACCGCCCGGCGGGCGCGGGCAAAACTCGGCGCCAATTTTGCGCGCGGCAGTTTCGAGCAAGATCTGCAGACCAAGGAATTCCGTTTTTTGCTGGAGGGTCGTCTGCGTCCGCTCGCAATCAAAGGTTGGTTTCGCGAGTGGTGGCCCGAATTTTTTGCGCATTTTGAATTTCCACTGTCGCCGCCGTCCGCAAGCGTCGATGTGGCCGGGCGATGGTTCTCCGGCTGGCAAACGACTGTCTTCGTGTTTGCCGAGACCGAGGGAGCTTTGGTGCGCGGCGCGAAATTCGACTACGCTCGGACGCTCATGTTTATCCGGCCGAATTTCTTCGACGGGCTCGAGTTGTTCGGCACCCGTGGAGCCGGTGCGCTGCGGGGAACGTTCACTCGCACCATCGCCCCCAACACGACCGAGTGGCGCGAACTGACGCTCGCGCTCGAGTCGTCGATCGACCTCGATACGGGAGCGAAGTTACTCGGCCCAAAACTGGACGCACAGCTTGAGCCCTACACGTTTCAGCATCCGCCGAAGGTAAAAGTCACCGGTCACTTTGACGGGCCGGGATCAACCAAGGGCGAGCACCAGATGTTGCACATCGAAGCTCAATCCACCGGTGAATTCAGTGCGTTTCTGTTCCCAGGCCGCGATCTTTCATTTACCGCCACGTTGAACGATCAGGATTTGCTGCTCGACCCAGTCCAATTCAAGGTTGCTGACGGCATCGTATCCGGCCGCGCGCGACTGTCGGGACCTGAAGCCGAACGGCGGCTTAGCTTTGACGCAACCGTGCGCGGCGCGAAATTCGGACCAGCGGTGACGGCCGTCACCAGGTACGCGGCCATTCGCCACGGCCAGCCTCAGCCTAAGGGTGAGAAGTTTTTGCCATCGACCAACAACGCCATCCTCGACCTCACCCTCGCTGCTGAAGGTCGCTTTGACGACCCGTTTAGCTACAAGGGTCGAGGCCGGGCGAATCTGGCGGGTGCCGAGCTGGGTGAGATTCGCCTGCTCGGTTTGCTTTCGCAGCTGTTGAATTTCACCTCGTTGCGTTTCACGGCGGCGACGGCCGATTTCTCCATCGCCGGTCCCAAGCTTACATTTCCGACGATCAATATCACTGGCGCCAACTCAGCCATCCAAGCCCACGGCGATTACGCGATGGATCGCCGTCAGCTGGATTTCAACGCCCGGGTTTATCCGTTCCATGAAAGCAAATCGTTCGTTCAAAACGTCGTTGGAACTGTGCTTTCCCCACTTTCCGCCGTGTTCGAGGTAAAGCTTACCGGCAGCCTCGATCAAGCGAAGTGGGCATTTGTGATTGGGCCGACGAATTTCCTCCGCTCTCTTTCGCAGCCCGGAGACCCCGCGTCTTCGCCACCTTCGCCCGAAAGCGGTCCGTCGCCGTATTTGAAGCGGGAGCCTTAAGCACGGACAGGAAACACATTGAACCCGGCTCCCACTCAGACTTAGTTAGGGGGAAATCCTTAATGGTTTCTCTGCCAACATTGCCGCGCCGTTCCTGGCTTGAGCGATCATCTCATTTGATCGCTGCGGCATTGATCGTTATTGGGAGCGTCGCGTTGGCCGGCTGGTGGTTGCAGGATGATTCATGGGTGCAGCCGTTTTCAACCGGCGCGTCGATCAAGGCCAATGACGCTCTCTGCGTCGTTCTGTTGGGCTTCGCGATGCTGGCAGTCGATCTCGGTTGGGGAATGGCTTTGTGGATCGCCCTCGCCCCGGTGCTCATCGCCGCGGCCACCCTCGCGCAAAACGTATTTCAAATCGATTTGTACATCGACGAGTTCCTCGTGCCCGATCCCCTGCTGTCGGAAACGGCGCAGCCAGGGCGGATGTCAACGCTGTCCGCGTGCTGCATCGTGCTGGTTGGGTTGGTCCTCACCTGGCACGCGTCCGGCAAGGGGACGCGCGCACGGCTGTTCGCCGAAGCCGTCGTTAGTTCGATCGCTGCAGCCGCAGGTTTCTCCACGCTGCTGGGCTATGCCGCGAACCTGCCCGCCGTCTATCGCTGGGGTTCGCACACGGCCACGTCGCCGGTCAGCGCCATTGCCCTGCTGTTGATCGGCGCGGCGCTGCTCCTGCTGGCCTGGCGTGAAACGATGCGCACGGAGGGCGGCCCTCCGGCCTGGTCTCCGATGCCTGCCGTCGTTGGCTGTATCACGCTGACAATTATTCTCTGGATCGGTCTCCGCGAACGCGAACAGGCGTACCTCGCCTCCAAGACGCAAACGGCGATGAATACGCTGGCGACGACCATCAATTTCGAGCTTAGCCGCCAGGCGGCCGCGATGGAGCGGCTCGCGCGAATCTGGGGCGACCTTCAGGCAAATTCATCGGACGAGGCACGCCTCCGCGAGATCGATGCGCACAATCAGTTGGAGGATTCCTCCAAGGCTCTCGGCTGCATTTCGATCGCCGTTGTCAGTCCCGAGTTTCGTACGATCTGGGCGTATCCCCAGGAAGAGGCGGACGAAACAATGTCCTTTGATCACCGCTCTGATGAAGTCCGTCGCGACGCCATCGACGCTGCTCGGACCACGCGCTCAACCATCGTTTCTGGTTCCGTCGATCTGGCCACGCACGGCAAGGGCCTGGTGATTTATTCTCCCATCATTCGAAGGAGCAATCCTGCCGGCTACGTCGCGGCCGAGTTTCTGTACCGGCGCTTTTTCGCGAGCATCATCGCTGAGCACAAGCTCGGCACGGACTACAGCACCAACATCAAGGTGGGAAACGAAACCGCCTACGAGTCGAGCACTCCCGGCAACGACGATCTGGGTATCGAGAAGGTCTATACCATTTACAACCGGCGAATTCGCCTGAGCGTTGCCCCCTTGCCCCAAGCGCTCGAGCACGAGCGCCGGTTTCTTCCCGAACTCGCACTTGGCGCCGGTTTCGGCATCACGCTGCTGCTCGGTCTCAGCGTGCATCTGGCTCGCAGCGCCCGCGCCGGCCAGCGAGCCGCCGAACTTTCCAACAAAAAACTCTACGCCGAAAACGATGAGCGCCGCCGCATTGAAGGACGTCTCAAAATTTCCGACGAGCGCCTGCGCCTCGCGCTCGACTCAACGCAAATTGGCATCTTCGAGTGGAACGTCGCGGCGGGACACGTTTACTACAGCCCTGGGCTGTGGGCGCTCCTGGGATACGAACATGGGCGAATGCCCGCAACCGTCAGCGCGTGGCAAACCCTGATTCATCCTGACGATATCACGCTGTACCGCCAGCGCGTGGATTCGCAGTTGAGCGGACTCGCGTCGTTCATTGAACCGGAATATCGGGTGCGAGCCCGTTCCGGAGAATGGCGTTGGGTTTACACCCGCTCGAAAACCGTCAGCGCCGGAACCGGCGGTCGCCCGACCCGAATCATCGGCACAGTCCAGGACATTACCGCACGACGGGAGGCGGAACAAGCGCTCCGCGAGAGTCAGGCCGAGGCCCGCAAACTTTCGCTTGTCGCTTCGCGAACGGACAACCCGGTGTTGATCACCTCGCCCGCCGGCCTGATCGAGTGGGTCAACGAGAGCTTTACTCGCGTGATGGAATATTCACTCGAGGAAATTATCGGCAAGACCCCAACCGAACACATGACGGGCCCCGAGACCGATCTGGAGGTCGTCGAACGTATTCGCACGGCCATGACCCAAGGTCATGGATTGGTCACCGATGTCGTCAGCTATTCGAAGTCGGGCCGAAAATATCACCTGCGGCTCGAGCTTCAGCCCGTCCGCAGCGAAGCCGGGGAACTGCAAAACTTCATCGCGATCGAGACCGACATTACAGCCCGCGTCGAAACCGAACAGGCGTTGCGCCGCGCCAAAGCCGAGGCCGACGAGGCCTCGCGCGCCAAGAGCGAGTTCCTCGCCTCGATGTCCCACGAAATTCGCACACCGATGAACGGCGTGATTGGCATGACGAGCCTGCTGATGGAAACGCATCTGAATCCCGAGCAGCGCGATTTCGTGAATACGATTCGTACATCGGGAGAAGCGTTGCTCACGATCATCAACGACATTCTCGATTTTTCGAAGATCGAGTCTGGCAAGCTCGAGCTCGAGCACATGCCATTCGATCTGGCCACCTGCATCGAAGAGGCGCTCGACCTGTTCGCTTTGCAGGCATCGGCCAAGAAGCTCGAGATTATTTACCACATCGATCGCAACGTGCCCACCTGGATCATGGGCGATGTCACGCGGTTGCGGCAGGTGATCGTCAATCTCGTCAACAATGCGGTGAAATTTACTCCCGGCGGGAGCATCGCGATCGAGGTGCAGCGACTTCCCTCGGTCAAACAGCTGGGCCCGCGCTTTACGCTGGAATTTGCGGTGCGCGACAGCGGCATTGGCATTCCGCCCGAACGCGTCGACCGTCTGTTCAAAGCTTTCAGTCAGGTCGATTCTTCGACCACGCGCAAATACGGCGGCACCGGTTTGGGCCTGGCCATCTCGCAGCGGCTTGCATTGCTGATGGGCGGCGGTATTCGGGTTGAAAGTACGATCGGACATGGTTCAACCTTCATCTTCACGGTTGAGGCGGAGGCTGCGGCGATTCCAGCTGAGGCCGTTCAAATGCCGAGTCTCGAGCGACTGCGCGGCTGCACGGTGCTGTGCGTTGAAGATCACCCGGTCACGCAAAATCGAATCAACACGCTGCTCGAGTCTTTCGGCGCAAAGTGCGTGTTTGCGCCGAATGCCGCCGTCGCGACCGCGCTCGCCGCCCGGCTGCCGACCCCTCCCGGGCTTGTGATCATCGACGGCGATGAAACGGAAGGCGTCTCGCCGTTGGAAGCGCTGCTCCACATCAAGGCGCCGCGACTGCTCCTGCTGCCATTCGGACAGACTGCACCGCCCTCACCCATTGACCGACTGCCATTCGTCAGCCTTTTCAAACCGTTCAAGACGGCATCGTTCGTTCACATGCTCGGCGTGCTCATCAACCAGGCCGCCACGGCCGGATCCAGCACGACCAACGCTCAGGCGTTAAGCTCTCAACTCGGCCGGGAAATTCCGATCAACGTGCTTCTCGCCGAGGACAACGCCGTCAATCAAAAGGTCGCGCTGCGTTTCCTCGAGCGACTCGGCTATCGCGCGGATGCCGTCAGCAATGGGCTAGAGGCCGTAAACACGCTCGAAAGCCGAAACTACGATCTGGTGTTTATGGATCTGCAAATGCCGGAAATGGACGGACTGGAAGCAAGTCGCCAGATCCGAAGCCGCCTGCCTGCGGCGCGGCAGCCGAAGATTGTCGCGCTCACCGCCAATGCCATGCAAGGCGACCGCGAGCGCTGTCTGGCGGCCGGCATGGACGACTACATTTCGAAACCGGTAAAGCTGCACGAAATCGAAGCAGTGATCCGGCGCCTCTTCGCAAAAGAAGACACGGCCGTCGAGCCTCCACAGGTCCTCAGCTGACCAGCTTCCAAAAGTTTCGCTCGACGGGATGAGGTCAATGCACGATTCGTGACCGCCAAGTTTCCAGTTCCGCCTGCCAATGTGGATCTACAGCGTGATTGAGCATTTCAAAAGGGTCGTTCTCCAGATCGAAAAATAGCCAGGGAGATCCATCGGCCTGAAGAATAAGTTTTCGGGTTGCCGATCGCACGCCACGCCACGTTCGTTCACATTGCTCCGGCAAAGCAACCACGCTCGGCATTGAAATCGCCGCGTACCGCGACTCGACCATTGGCCAGGAGCCCTCCGCCCACGCCACGGTCCAGTTTCTCAAATCAAGCAACGACGCCGTCTCGGTGCAGATTCGCGCCGGCCCGCTCATGCCCTCGACCAGCAGCGGAATCCGGACTGATTCTTCGTACGGCCAACCTTTGCGGAAGTGACCATGCGCGCCATGCATATCGCCATGCACGCTCGTAAACACGATGATCGTCGGAGCTTCCTTCGATGGAGCCGCCTCGATGGTTGTTAGCAAACGTCCAATTGCCCGGTCGGTCGCTTCGATGTGAGCATAGTAGCCGGCCAACTCTCGACGGGCTTTTGTCTCCACTTCGCCACCACGCGGTACGTTTGGAGCGAGCAGAATTTCTCGCGAGGCGGCCGGAACGACTCCGTTCGCTGGAACGTTATAGGGCGGATGCGGCGGCTCGAGGCTGACCATTGCGAACCACGGCGCGGCTTGTTCATGCAACCACGCCGTCGCGCGCGCGCAGAGCACCTCGCTTTGGTAGCCTTTGAATTGCTCAGGCTGCGGAAGCCCTGAACCATGCAGCCAGGGATCGTTCAACAAGAATCCGCTTTCAAAACCTTCCCAAAACGAAAAGCCGCCGCGGTTTGCGGGCGACACAATAATCTTTGCGTGTGCTTCGCCCACCAGCTGCGCAGTGGGGTTACGTCGACCCAAATGCCATTTGCCAAAAAAACCCGTGATGTAGCCGCGCTCGTTTAGATCATGCGCAATCGTTCGCGCTTTCGCCGGCAGCGGATCAAAATAATCGCGGACGCCATTTGCCGGTGATGGGACGCCGGTCAAGAGCGCGGCTCGCGCGAACGGACCAAAAGGATGCGGCGTGATGGCTTGCGCGTAATTTACACTTTTGGCCGCAAACCGGTCGAGGCACGGCGTGCGCGCATTGATATCGCCGGCGTAACCACAAGCTTGCCCTCGCCATTGGGTCGTGACGACCCACAGGATATTCGGAGGTCGTGGCATTCGTTCGGAGGATTGCGCAGCAACCTTCCGACTGCAACTATCCGTCGAGCGGGATCGTCTGACTTCGGTCAGGTTTTGTCGCGCATCTCCCGCAGCGCTGCCTGCAACGTCTCGTCGAGCTCTTGCATCGTGACCGGCTTCATCAACATCGCGAAGAACCCCATCGCTTTCACTTTTGGTTCATTCAAAGCGGCCGCATATCCGGTCATGAGGATGAGCGGCAATTTCGGCTGAAGCTGCGCAAGGCGCTGCCCAAGCTCTATGCCGGTCATTCCCGGCATCATTTGATCGGTAATCACCGCGTCAAAGCCGGTCGACTGTGTTTCGAAAAGTCGCAGCGCGTTGGCTCCGCTGCTGGCGGCCTCGACCTCGTATCCCATCCGACGCATTCCCGCTTCCAGCGTCCCTCGGACCAACGCGTCGTCGTCCACCAGCAACAAATGTCCGCGGCGCGAAACGGCGCCAGCGGAAGACATGGGCAGAGCCGTCTCCTGTGGAATTCTTCCGGTCCGGGGAGGCGTTGGCAGATGAATGAAAACGCGGGTGCCTCGACCAACGTCGCTTTCGATCGCGATGCTCCCGCGGTGGCTTGAAATGATCCCGTGTACGACGGCTAGACCAAGCCCCGTACCGGAGCCAACCGGCTTTGTCGTGTAGAACGGCTCAAACACTCGCGTCAGGTGTTCCGCGGGAATACCACAACCGTCATCGCTCACAATAAGGCGCAAATAATCACCCGGCGGCAGCATGACCGTCTCCTGACGGGAAGGATCCGGCAGCCGCACGGCTCTGATCTCCACGGTCACAGTGCCGGCGCCCGACGCCATCGCGTGGCTCGAATTCGTCACGAGATTGATCAACACCTGCTGCAACTGGCTGGAATCCGCGTGGACCGTGTCGTCCACCGCTTCGTTCCTAAACTTGAATTCAATCCCACGCGGCACACTTGACCGAACGAGCGTGAACGCGTCGTTCACCACGGCACCGAGGTGGACATTGGCAAAGACGGTCGGACTACGGCGGCCAAACGCCATCATTTGCCGGACCAAACCGGCAGCCTGTTTTGCCGCTGCTTCAATCCGCTGCAGGTGTTGCTCGATGCGATCGTCCGCCGCGGTTTCGAGCCGGATCAGCGTAGCGGATCCTTGAATACCCGTGATAAGATTATTGAAATCGTGCGCCAAACCTCCGGCGAGCGTGCCGATCGCCTCGAGTTTCTGTGCTTCCTTGAGCTGACTATTCAGGCGCTCACGTTCCTGTTCAGCCGCGACGCGCCGGGCATCGGACTCAGCCAGTGCCTCGAACATCCGGTTGATGCCATCGGTTAGGCCGGTCAATTCATCGGATCCTCTCAGCGGCACGCGCACCGACAAATCGGACGTGGCGCCCACGCGTTGGACCGCAGCATGCAGAGCCTCGAGACGTGAGCTCACGAGCGTTCGGAACAGCCAGCCAATCACCAGGGCCGCCGCGACAATCAAGACGCCGATCACAACGTAAAACAGGAATCGGGCATGAATGCCCTGGAGGTGAATTTCACGCTCCAGCTGGAGATGCCAATATCCGATACGGCGCCCTCTCAGGTCGAGGAGTGGAATGTCGACCTCCATAAACCGGTCGCTTACGGCCGTCCGAGTAAAGGCTGCTCCGGGTTGCTGCGTTGAAGCGCGTTCGTGCTCCTGACTGCGTTTAATATCTGTGGACTCGTGCAACCCGAGATCGAGATTAAGCATTTCCCGCAAACGGAACACCCGGGCAGCATTAAGGAAGCGGACCTGCGCCAGCGCTCCCGCAGGCGGACCCG
Organism: Opitutus sp.; assembly: GCA_036833235.1. Lineage (GTDB taxonomy): Bacteria > Verrucomicrobiota > Verrucomicrobiia > Opitutales > Opitutaceae > Opitutus. Next base: position 88 of record DAITQE010000036.1, on the reverse strand, counting down.
AGCCGTCGTCGAGGAACACCGGCAAGACCGCCACGATCGCAATTTGGCCACCGACGCGAACGAGCCCACGGATGGGATGGCCTTTTGC
>DAITQE010000035.1:0-12400 GCA_036833235.1 Opitutus sp. | reverse complement strand
TTCGCGCCAAGGCGCCGCTTACCAACCTGGAGGAATTTTACGCAGCATTCGACATTCCTGAAGGCGCTCCAATGCGACGCGCCGCTAATGAGCGCGTAGTGATTTGGTAAGGATCGAACTGTAGGTTGCGCGCTCGCCGCGCAACGGGTCCACGACGCGGATGTAGCGCTACCTACATCAATCCCAATCGCTAGAAATTCTGGTGGCCACGACCGTGAGCCAACGAAGGAGCCCCTTCGGGCGCGCTCATGCGGACTGACCGAATAATTTTTCCGGTGACGTTTCTCTCCCTCAGCCGTCTCTCGGCAGAACCCCTGATCGCATAGTCCGCGCAGTCCCGATCCCTATCATGCCGACCTCAAAATTATTTCGCCTGCTTTTCGTCGCCCTTTCTGTCGCTGGCTTTTCCGTTTCGTTAAATGCGGCCGCCACGACAACGCCCTCGTCTGTCCAACTCCACTGGCTCGAACAGCCGGCTGGCAGCACGCCGCACGCCGTAAGCTGGGGCGTCCCTTGGCCGCAGGGTACAGTGCCGCATAACGCGATCTTTCGCCTGGCTGACGCCTCCGGCAAATCCCTTCCCATCCAAACATGGCCGCTCGCATGTTGGCCGGACGGTTCGCTCAAATGGAGTGGTCTCGCAACGGTTGCGCCGTCTGGAACGAGCGGTGAACTAACGCTTACGACCACGGACGCCGCTGCGGGTGAAACGCCGGCCAGCACACTTCGACTGACTAACGATGGGAAATCCATCGTCATCGACACCGGCGCGCTCACCTGTTCCCTGCCGCTCGGCGGCGAGAATCTCATCGATTCGCTGAGCATCGCCGGTCGCGAAGTGGCCCGCGCTGGTCAACTCGTGACCATTTTGCAGAATGGCCCGGCAACGAATCCGGAGGATTCGCCGCCACGCGAAAAATTTTTAGGTTTCATCAAGAAAGTCACGGTCGAGCAGTCCGGCCCCGTTCGCGCGGTCGTCCGGTTCGAGGGCGTTCACAAGGGCAGCCAGTCGACCCGCGAGTGGCTGCCCTTCACGGTGCGGCTGTATTTTTATGCTGGAGACACTGCGATTCGGCTCGTTCACACGATTGTTTTCGACGGCGATCAGGAAAAAGATTTCGTCCGCGGCCTGGGTGTGCAGTTCGCGGTGCCACTGCGCGAAGAGCCGCGAAACCGCCAGGTGCGTTTCGCCGGTGCAGGTGGCGGATTGTGGTCTGAACCGCTTCAACCCGGCGGCGGCAATGCGGCGCAGGAAGCCGGTCAGCCATTCACCGGTCGGCGTGGTTTCGACCAGAACGCTGTCTGGAACGATTTCAAACTAACGCAGCCCACGCCCGACGGCTTTACGATCGTCAAACGCACGAATCCGAAAAGCACGTGGTTGTTCTCCGACGCGGGCCGGCGGGCACCTGGCTTCGCCTTCGTCGGGGATCTCGGCGGCGGTCTCGGTATCAGCGTGAAGAATTTCTGGCAGTCCTACCCGACCGGACTTGAAGTGCGCCAGGCCAGCAGCCCCGTCGCCGAGCTGGTCGCGTGGCTCTGGTCGCCCGACGGGCCGCAGATGGACATGCGCCACTACGACGTTGTCGCGCACGGACTCCTCGCATCATACGAAGATGTGCAGCCGGGAATGAGCCGGGCGTACGGCGTGGCCCGCACCAGCGAGTTGACGCTGTTCCCGTGCGGCGCATTGCCGTCGCGGGAGGACACCGTGGCGCTCGCTCAGAGCGGCACGACGCGACCGTTGCTTGTTTGCACGCCCGCTTACCTTCACTCGACCGGTGTATTCGGAGTCTGGAGTCTGCCCGATCGCTCCACGCCCTTTAAGAAAGCCATCGAGGACGGTTTGGATTCAGTCCTCGGTTATTATCAACGCCAGGTGGACCAGCGCGATTGGTATGGCTTTTGGCAGTTTGGCGATTTCATGCACTCGTACTCGGCGCCGCGTCACAAATGGCACTACGACTGGGGCGGGCACGCGTGGGACAACACCGAACTCGGAGCGCCACTGTGGCTGTGGTACAGCTTTCTGCGGACCGGCCGGGCAGATGTATTTCGGCTCGCGGAAGCGCACACGCGCAACACGAGCGAGACGAACGTCTATCACTTGGGAGACATGCTTGGGCTCGGTTCGCGACACAACGTGATCAAGTGGGGCGACGGCGCAAAAGAAGCGCGCATCAGCCAGTCCGCTCATTGGCGGCCGTTCTATTATCTGACGACCGACGAGCGCACCGGAGACATCATGCGCGAGACGCTTCACGCCGACGTTGCGGCCGCGAAGTTCGACCCGATGCGTGTCGCCGCTCCGCAAATACCCGGCGAACCGCAGTTCGCCGCGCGCCTCCGGATCGGGCCAGATTGGTTCGCACTCGCCGGCAACTGGATGACCGAGTGGGAGCGCACGGGTGACGTGAAGTGGCGCGATCGAATTCTCGCCGGCGTGGATTCAATCATGGGCATGCCGTACTGGTTGCAGACGGGGCAGCTCCATGGGCTCAATCCGGACTTGCCGGGCGGCGGCATTGGCAAGCTCAAGGGAGGCGGCGCGCAGATTGTCGGCTACGATATCGCGACCGGAAAGCTCACCACGATTCGCGATCCGTTGACCAAAGGCTCCGTCCCGGTGAGCTACAATCTCGCGACGATTCAAGGCGGCGGCGAAGTGATGTTCGAACTCGTACCACTCCTCGGGCGGTCCGATTTTGCGAAGGCATGGCTGCAATATTGCCGAATCGGCGGAGCGCCGGCGGAAGTTCTCACGAAAGATCAGGCGACCGGGGCCGAGGGGAACGACGCGCGCTACATTCTAAATGAGCAAAGCGGCCCGCGACTCGCGGCGTACGCGTATGCGCACACCAAGAGTCCAGCGTTCGCAAAAAGAGCGATCGAGGGGATGCTCAGCCGTGACGGCGGCATCGCCAGGCCGCAGCCGGTCGACGCTACGGATGCGCTGAAGCCCGTTGAGGAAGACCCGAGCGTCAGCACGAACGAAGCGGCTCAGACCGGATTGACGACCATCGAAATCCTCGAACTTTGCAAAGACCAGTTGCCAACGGAAGCACCCGCGCGCATCGGCCGCGCACCGAGGCATCGGTAGAAACATTTAACGAGCGAAGGGCATGGTCAAACGGGAGCGCCGTTAGAGAGTTTGCGCGCGGGCGAAGCGCCGTGCTTCTTGGAACGATACACCGAAGAGTTTAATCCACACACGGGCCGCGGCGGCATGGAAGTGTGGCTGCCAATCAAACCGGCGGATTGAGGGTGTAGAGCGGCGCCCCGCCGCACGTTGAGGGATCGGCCAGGGCGAGACATCTCTCCGAGCGCCGGATGCGACTGCATCCGCCAACACGCGGAGAGCGCCTTCTGTCTTGTGCTTTGCGGCGCTGCTCGTGGTGTTGTCGCCGCGAATTACTGCCCGACGAACCGGCCAATCAATAATGAGTCAGCACATCCTTAGAACCGAAAGCTTGTTCAAGCTGACGTGGCCGATCTTTCTGCAGCAAACGACGCACAGTATCGTGTTTCTCGTGGACTTCTGGTTTTTCAGCCACCTGTCGGACCGGGTCGCGGCAACCGTCGGCCAGCTGCTGCCGATCATCTGGATCGGAGCGTTTGTAATTCCGGTGTTTGCCGGCACCGGCATTGCTGTTGCGTCCCAATTCATGGGCGCGAAGCGCTACGACAAGGTCGTGCCGACGTATATGATGAACCTCACGCTGACGACAACGATGGGCTCGACGCTCGCGTTGCTGCTGTGGCTCTTCGCGCCGGATATCGGGCTTTGGATGGGGCTGGATCCATCATTGAACGCGATCGCGGAGGTTTATCTCGGGACGATCAGCAGCTACTTCGTTTTTCTTGGCGTGCTTGTCGCCTACAACGCTGTCCTCTCCTCGCGCGGCATGACGCACTGGCTGATGTATAGCTCGTTTCTCATCGCCACACTCAACGTCATTCTCGTCTCCACGTTCGTGTTTGGGTTTGGGTGGGGCATTCGCGGAATAGTGACCGCGTCCGTGATCAGTGTCGCTGTGGCGACCTTGCTTTCAATCTGGCTCGTGCATACCCGGCTGCGCGTGCGGTTTTATTTGCATGGCGCCGTTCGGGACATGTTGGCGGTGCTTCGACCGATGTTGCGTATTGGAATTGCAAATGCGCTCGAGCCGCTCAGCTACAGCGTTCAGCAGATCATTCTCTCCACGATGATCATCGCCCTCGGCGTGGTCTCCATGGCAGCCAACAGTTATGCGAACCGCGTGCAGATGTTCCAAATCACGTTCTCGTTGTCACTCGCCCTCGGTTCGCAAATTCTGATAGGTCACTGGACGGGAGCGCGGCGTTTTGACGACGTAAACCGGCTGTTTTGGAAAGCCATTCGTCGCGCCATGCTGGTGGCGTTTATCTATGCGCTGACGTTGCGGGCCATGTCGGACGCGGTGATCGGCTGGTTCACGCACGATCCGCAGATCAAAGTACTCGCGAAGACTCTTCTCTTGATCGCGGTCTTCTATGAACCGGCCCGCGCGGTGAATATTATCGGCGGTTTTGCATTGAAGACGGTGGGAGACGCGCGCTTTCCGTTGATCGTCGGCATGAGTTTCATTTGGGGAATTTTGCCGGTCGTGTTTTTCATCAATCATACCTGGGGCATGAGTCTGGTCGGATTTTGGCTCTGTTTCGCGGCCGACGAAATTATTCGTGCGGGCATCAATTTGTGGCGCTGGCGCACGGGCAAATGGCGCTCAATGGGATTCACCGAGTCGGGCGAGACACCCGCCGAAGCCGTGGCCGGAACAGTGCCCGCAAGCTGAGCCGGAGATCGACACCGCGGGAGCGCGGGCGCCCTCGGCGGCATTCGTAGCCCGATGCGGGCAACGCCTTTCTGGTTCCGCCGCTTCAATCAAACCAGTTTTCCCTCGAAGTGGACGCTTGACGATGGTGGCGTTTGCAGGACCGCTTGAGGGATGGCGACGCCCGCTGACGCGAACTTCAATGACTACAAGAGAGCTGAGCGAAAGGCGCTTGAACTTCTCGCTGAGATGAAAGCGACCACGCCAAAGAAGGCGGACATCGAACTGGCGCTGCTCGTCGCGATTTTCGAACTCCACAAAGGCTCCGTGCCCGCGGAGACCATCGGAGCGATTATCCAAACGCATCTGAAGCAACTGCTGTCGCACTACGCCGCCAAACAGCGGTCACCGTCATCCGACTGAACAGCCCTGAGTTAACAAATAACGCCTCGACCCCTTTTTGGTAAACCCCCTCGAAGTGGACGCTTGACGATGGTGGCGTTTGCAGGACCGCTTGAGGGATGGCGACGCCCGCTGATGCTTTTGGTAAAAGGGGTCTTTTGGTAAAAGGGGTCGAGGCGTTATTTGTTAACTCAGGGCTCGCTTAAACTCCGTAAGGCGTGATGACTACCCTCGTGGCAAGGAAGCTACGCATCCAGTTCGGCGGCGCGATTTATCATGTGCTCAATCGCGGCAATTATCGACAGGATGTTTTCGGGTCTCCTGGCGCAGCGATGTCGTTTACGCAAGCACTCGCTGAAGCGTGTGAGTTGTTCCAGTGGCGAATCTACGCGTACGTTCTCATGCGCAATCACTTCCATTTGGCCCTCCAAACGCCACAACCAAATCTGGCAGAAGGAATGCACTGGTTGCAAAGCACCTACGCGACACGCTTTAACCGGCTTCGGTCAGAGCGTGGCCACCTCTTTCAAGGTCGCTACCAAGCACTACTCGTGGAAGACGCCGCCGCCCTAGTCCGCGTGGTCAATTACGTCCACCTAAATCCGGTTCGGGCGAAGCTGATTGATCCGCGACAATTACCGGAATTTCGATGGAGCAGTCTGCGTCAGTTCCTCATGAAGCCTCGGCCCACCTGGCTCGCGGCGGAAGAATGGCTAAGCCAAATCGGTTTGGAGGATACTCCAACGGGATGGAAGCATTATCACGAGCAACTCGTTGAGTTGGCGACGAACCCAAGAGAGCAGGAGCGGCAGGAATTTGGGAAGATGACCCAGGGGTGGTCGATCGGCACCAGCGGCTGGCGCAAGGCGATCGCCAAAGATCATGCACATCTAGCGCTTTCAGCTGGCGTGTCGGACGACGCACTGCGCGCAATCAAAGAATCGGCTTGGACGGAACTGCTGGAGCACGTGCTCGTAAGGGATGGCAAGAGCGCAACCGAGATCGCGCGCGACGCAAAAAGCGCAAAATGGAAGATCAACGCGGCCCGCCTCCTGCGAAACAAGGTAACGGCTTCCCATTCTTGGATCGCCGAAAAACTCAACATGGGGACGCCAGGCTCCGTGCGGGTTTACCTCAGTCGGATCGAGAAAATTAACAAATAACGCCCCGACCCCTTTTTAGAAAAACTTGAAATACGACTGCGGTGCTCACACCTCCTTCGTATGTCTCTTGATGTGGTTGGTCAGCGTTGCATGAGCGAGCGAGAGCCCGAGCTGGGGCTCGGCGTAGTCGCGAACATTGATCGCGCGGCGCGGCGAATCGGCATCGCGTTCCCCGCCACCGGCGAACAACGACTTTATGCACTCGGGACTCCGGTTTTGAAACGCGTCCAGTTTCGTGCCGGCGAGTCGATCGCAGCCCGTGATGGAACAACGTTGGTCATCGAATCCGCCGAAGAAACAGCCGGACTGCTTACCTACGTCGGCGCCGGCCAACACGTACGCGAAGATGCAATCTCGGATGTCACCAATGTCAGCCTGCCGCAAGAGCGTCTCATGGCGGGCCAGGTCGACTCAGGAGAGGTTTTCGATCTGCGGCTGCGCGCATTACAGGCGCAATGGCGGTTCCGGCAGTCGGAGGTGCGCGGATTTCTGGGCGGCCGGCTCGAACTGATTCCGCATCAATTCTATATTCTGCAGGAGGTGTCGTCGCGACAGATTCCTCGCGTGCTCCTGGCCGATGAAGTGGGCCTGGGCAAAACCATTGAGGCCTGCCTCATCGTGCAACGCCTCCTCGCCGTCGGCAAAGCGCGCCGCGTGCTCATGCTCGTGCCGGAATCGCTCACCCACCAGTGGTTCGTCGAACTTCTACGCCGGTTCAATCTGTGGTTCAGCATCTACGACGAGGAACGTTGCATCGCGAACGAGCAGAGCGATCCAGGCCAAAATCCATTTCTCGCGAGCCAACTAGCGCTTTGCAGCGTCGGATTTCTGGCGGGTAATTCGGTCCGGCGCGATCAAGCGGTCGCCGCCGGTTGGGATATGATCGTGGTGGACGAAGCTCATCATCTCGAATGGAGCCCGACCACCGTCAGTCCGGAATACGCGCTGGTTGAGCAACTCGCCCAACGCAGCCCGGGGCTGCTGCTGCTAACCGCCACGCCCACCCAGCTCGGACTGCCGGGGCACTTCGCGCGCCTGCGGTTGCTCGATCCGGATCGGTACGATGATCTCGCTCGTTTTATCGAGGAAGCGGAGCGTTTCGGCGCCGTGGCGGAAGTCGCAGAAAAGATCGTCGAGCGAAAGCCACTCAAACTAAAAGACCACGCTGCACTGAAATCCATTTTCAACAAAGATCCGGATCGGCTCAACCAACTCTTGACGAACCTCGATCAGCCCGGCGCGCACGACGCGTTGCTGAAAACGTTGCTCGATCAGCACGGGACGGGCCGCGTTGTTTTCCGCAACACGCGCGCCACGATGTCCGGTTTTCCGAAGCGCAAATTCATTCCGGCGCCGCTTGTCGAAAACAATCTCACGCAACTCGCGCGCATCGCTCGCGAGTTGCAGGCCGAGGAAACCGGACAGGATGCAGGCATTCGGTACTCCTTCAAAGACGATCCGCGCATCGACTGGCTCGTGGCGTTTCTAAAAAAACATCGGCCGGCGAAAGTCCTGCTGATCTGCAAATCGCAGCGAAAAGTCGCGGCGATCGAGGCAGCTCTGCAGGAAAAGATCAGCGTCAAAGTCGGCTTATTCCACGAAGGTTTGCCGCTGGTGCAACGCGATCGGAATGCGGCGTGGTTCGCCGAACCGGACGGCGCGCAACTCCTGATCTGCTCTGAAATCGGCAGCGAAGGACGAAATTTTCAGTTCGCTCATCATCTCGTGCTGTTCGATCTGCCGTTGAACCCAGGTTTGGTGGAGCAGCGCATTGGACGCCTCGACCGAATCGGGCAGACTCAAACCATCCGCGTTCACGTGCCGTACGTGGCCGGGAGCGCCGAAGAGGCCGTGGTGGAGTGGTATCACCGCGGGCTGGACGCGATCGAATCGTCGCTCCAAGGCGGCAATGATTATCAGGATAAATTTAAAGAACAGCTGCTGGAACTCGCGCTCGCATACGGCGAAGGCGGCAAAGTTGGACGACCGCAATTGGATGCATTTATCGACGAAACAATCGCATTCAGAAAAGTTCTCTCGCTGAAATTGCGTAAAGGTCGCGACCGTCTGCTCGAACTCAACTCGTTCAACCCGGAGGTTGCGTCACGCGTGATCGATCAGGTTCGCGGCGTGGATGCCGATCCGCTCCTGAGAAACTTTCTCCTGCAGCTGTTGGATCACTTCGGCGTGCGGATGAAAGAGCACGAGGAAGGCGATGTGTTTCTCGATCCGAGTCATGCTTACATCGAAGGGTTTCCGTCGATTCCAGCCGACGGAATGCTCGTTACTTTTAACCGCCAGCGCGCGATTATTCGTGAAGACATCCGCTTTGTTTCGCCGGATCACTCGCTCGTGCAGGACGCGATTGACCTGTTGATCGACTCGAAGGCGGGCACCACGGCGTTCGGCATGATCGAGTCAGACGCGCCCAATCTTCTACTCGAAGCGATTTTCCTCCTCGAAACCGTCGCAGAATCGCGCTGGCACGTGGATCAGTTTCTCGCGCCCAAGCCGGTGCGCGTCCTGGTGGACATCCGCGGCAAAGACCTGACGGCGGAGCGGGACGCCGCCTCGGTCGCAGATGACTTTGAGGACGCAACCATTCAGCGTTTCTTGGAGCGCCCGAGTTTCAACGCGGGGGTATTGAAAGGCCTGCTCCAAACCGCGACTGAATACGCAGCGACACAGAGCACCGCGTTGAAGACGGCAGCACACCTAAAAGCAACTGCGGCACTCAACGCGGACCTGCAACGGCTGATCGATCTACGAAAACTCAACGATCACGTCCGAGCAGAAGAGATCGAACTTGCGCAGGAACAACTCGCGCGCACCCAGGCGGCCATCGAACAGGCGCGCCTGCGGCTCGATTCGATCCGGTTGATCGTAGAAAGCCCGGGAAACGCGCGGTGAACGGCTTAACGGAGCTCCAACCGAACTGGTTGTAACGATCCTGGAATTGCTGAGTTTTCACACAGTCTGGTGAGCGAGTGGACGAACGACCGCTCTCGCGCGTTCTCAGGTACGAATTCGTCTCAAAATCCTTGGTCTATCCGATGGAACACGAGCGCAACCGAAACACGTGGCTCGTGATGCGGCGGGAACTTTGTAGCGCCTGCTTTGTCCCGCCCAAGCCCGGGGTCCGCACTCCGCGCTTTCCAAGTTCGCATCGCCATGCTTAGTTCTCCGCGCAAATCGTTTCCGTACCGTTATGAAAAAATTTCTCCTGTTGTTTCTGATCGCTCTCATCGGCGTCGCGCCCACCACCGCGTTGGCGTCAAATGTGACCCATGCCGATTGCATAACACGCGTCGAATCATGCGAGGCGATCCTTCAGGAGTTCATGGCTGACCCGGCGCTCGCAGTGCCCGCCAATATTCTGCAGCAAGCCCGAGCAATCATCATCGTTAATCAATTCAAGGCTGGGTTTTTCCTCGGCGTCAAAGACGGCTATGGCGTGATCATGGTGAAAAAAGCGAATGGCGACTGGAGCGTGCCCGTGCTGATCGCCGCCGGTGAAGCGAGTCTCGGGTTCCAAGTCGGAGCGAAAGCCGTGGAAACCGTCATGATCATCACGAATGACCAGACGCCCCGTTTGCTCTTCAATCAGCGGTTCAATGTAGGCGTGGACGCCAAAGCCGTCGCCGGTCCCAAAGCGGCGGAAAGCGAACGCGACAATCACCCAATCATCGATGCGCCGATTCTCGTGTATTCAAAATCCAAGGGCCTGTTCGCCGGTGCAACCGTCAAGGTGGGATACCTCTCGCGCAACGACGAGGCGAACTTCACGCTCTACAACACGACCTACACGCTGCCCGAAATCCTTTACAGTGATTGGGTGAAGCCGATCCCGGAAGTCGAGCCGTTGATGCACTACGTTCAGCGGATCACAAAGTAATCAGCGGACCGCTGCGCGTTGGCACCGTGCGCCGCCAACTAGATCCTTGAACACCGAAACGCGTTGCGAACAAGCCAGGTTTACCCGCAACTCTATGAACCCAATTCTCGGCGGCGGCGGCATCCACCACGTCTGCGTTAAAACCCGTGATTGGGCCTCCACGCTTCACTTCTATTGCGAGACGCTTGGCTTCACTCCGAAGATCGAGTGGCGCGCGGCACCACAACGCGCAGTGATGCTCGATGCCGGTGATGGCAACTACGTCGAAGTGTTCGAAGATCTGGCTTACGAGACGGCGCCCAACGGCTCGATTCTCCATTTGGCGCTGCGCACCACCCGACTCGACGACGTTGCCGCGCGCGTCCGGGCCGCCGGGATGAAGATCACGATGGAGCCAAAGGATGTGGCGATCCCGACGACGAACGGCGTCGGTCCGGTGCCGGCGCGCATTTTTTTCTGTGAAGGACCCAGTGGTGAGATCATCGAGTTTTTCCAAAACACCCTGACCTGAGATGAGGCCGATCTTCCGGCATTCCGGCAGGCGGCTCGCGTCCGTCGGTAGGGCGCGAGTCCCCACGCGCCCTGAGTTCTGCGTTGGCCGCTCCCATGGCCGATTGGTGACAAAACTTACGCTCTGACTTCCCTCAGCCAGGTTTCCAATTCCGCAACGATCGCCTGCGCGACGATCGTCTGGGTTTCAACTCGCGATGCTCCCGGACATTCGATCCGTCCGTGACGCATCGTGAATTTGCCTCGCGCACCACGCCACGCCACGGCCCACCACGCAAACGGAACGCTGACTCCATTCACCGGCGACGGCTCCGCATAACCTGTGGTCGCCACCCCTAAATCGGCTCCGAAGAGCACGCACACGCCGCGCGCCATCTGCTCCGCCACGTCGGAGGAAACACAGTTCACGCGTTTCGCCGCAGCGCGATTTACCCCGAGGTGTTTCACTTTTTGGTCGAGCGAATACACGGTGATCCCGCCGAGAAAAAATTCCGAGGCACCGGAAATCGCAGCGACTCGCGCCTGCACGTGACCGGCCGTCACGCTCTCGGCCACGGCGAGCGTCAACGGCGGTTTTTTCAGCATCAATTCTTTCAAATTATCCATGGCCCTGGTCTTCTGTTTTGGATTCGCAACGTGATAGGCCGCCAGCTTGCTGGCGCGATTCAAGTGCGAGCGAGCTCGCAGCCTACGGCATAGCGGATTGCGGGGCCAAAACAAAGACGACTCATGGCAGATGCCGCCTATTTGAACTCAACCAATCTCCAGCCCCACCGGACAGTGGTCGCTCCCCATCACCTCAGGACTGATCCAGGCCCGCTTCAATTTCGGCCGCAGTTGCGCGCTCGCCACAAAATAATCAACGCGCCACCCAATGTTCCGCGCGCGGCAATTCATCATCTGGCTCCACCAGGTGTAATGCCCAGGACCTTTTTCGAATTCGCGAAATGTGTCGATGAATCCGCTCGCCATCAGCTTTGAAAAATTCTCCCGCTCTTCATCGGTGAACCCCGCATTTCGGCGGTTCGTCTTCGGATTCGTCAGATCGATTTCCGTATGCGCCACGTTGAGATCGCCGCAGAAAACAACCGGTTTTTTCTTTTCCAGTTGCTTGAGAAAATTGAGAAATGCCGGGTCCCATTCTTTTATCCGGTAGTCGAGGCGCGTCAGCCCGCGTTGCGAATTCGGCTGATAGACATCGATCAGATAAAAATCGGCGAACTCGGCGGTGATCACGCGGCCTTCATCGTCATGGCCTGGCAAGCCGATCCCGCACGTCACGTTGATCGGCAGCACGCGCGTGAACATAACCGTCCCCGAGTACCCCTTCTTCACCGCCGAATACCAATGCGGCGCGTATCCGGCGGCCCATGCTACATGCTGCACATCGCCAGGATGCGCTTTGGTTTCCTGCAGGCAGATTACGTCGGCGTCCACTTTCGCCATGTAATCGAGGAACCCTTTTTTCAAGACGGCACGGACGCCATTCACGTTCCATGAAACGAGTTTCATCGCGCGAAACCAAACCGGCTACACTGCTCCGCGCCATCTTTTTCTCTGTGCGTTGCCGAGTCAGCTGGTCTGAACTAGGAGCGCGGGCGTCCCGCCCGCTCAGTCGAGAAGATGCGGGCGAGACG
>DAITQE010000034.1:0-12841 GCA_036833235.1 Opitutus sp. | reverse complement strand
CGGGTGGGCGTTGGTGTAATGGACGAATCGGACACGCCGCCGGCACCGCGGGCAGACTGATCTGAGTCTGGCGCGGTGCTCGGCAACGGAGGCTCCACAGGAGTTGGGGAACGGCTAATGTTATTCGTCGCCGCCGCTATCTTCTTCCATGATCTTGCCGCCTTCTTCGCCGAGTTCGCCAAACAGACCACCGGCGGTGCGTGACCGATAGCGATTCTTCTCGAGATCCTTTTGAGCTTCGGCCGAATAACGGGTGAAGGGCACCGCGAGCAATCGCTCTTTTGCAATTGGCTTTTGCGTGATTTCGCAAGTGCCGTAGCTGCCATCGTGGATGCGTTTGATCGCGGCATCGATCTCGGTGAGCGCTTCCTGTTCGCTCGACACCAAGCTCAACGCAAAATCACGATCAAAGGTGTCCGTGCCCGCGTCCGCCATGTGCTGGCCGTAGCTGGAAAGGTCGCCCGAGTCGTCCTTGCTGGAGCGCTTCAATGTCTCTTCCGAGTGCAGTTCGATTCCCTCCGTCAAATGTTTCCGGAGGTCCAGCAGCAGTCGGTGAAAGCGCCGGAATTTCTCCGGGACGTTCTCGTCGGTGTTGGGTTCGGGCGTCTGAGCCCGCTTTGGATTGAAACCCAGAATTTCGGCGAGGGACGCGGCTTTGATGTGATTCGGTTTGACCGGTTTTTCCAACGCCAGCTGAGTTTTTGTCGCGGCCGTGGACTTGGCCGGCTTTGCGGATGTATCGGTCGAGCCGTTCTTGGGGACAACGGTCTGCGCGATGGCGCGGACCTCGTCCAAGCTGAAGGCGATTGGTTTGGCGGGAGCTTTCCTTTTGAGGATGCTGTCGCGCAGGGCGTTTTTCTTAGAGGGCTTTTCCATGGTGGGAGAGGGTTTCGCGATTTTCGTCGGCGGTGGCGCGTGCTGTTTGGCGACCTTCGCCTTGATCGGCGCAGATGGCTTTTTTTTCAGCGTGCGTTTGGCGACTTTAGACGTGGTTGGTTTCTTCTTGTTCTTGGCCATGGGAATTTTGGGGGGTAAAGAAAGTTAAGGCTTCAACGCCTCGGTGCAACGCGGGCAGACAAGCCCGAGCGAGCTGCCTTCCAATGTTGGCACCCAGCGCCAGCATCGGGGACAACGGGTGAAATCAAGCTCGCTCGAAGGACGTATACTTGCGGTTATAGCGGCTCCCATAACTGGGGCGAGAGTGACATGTGAAACGATGAAGAGTTCTGCGAGAAAATCGCGGTGTTTTTCCAGAACTTGGAAGGTGATTTCTTCAGGCGAGCCGGAAAGGATGACTGAAGCATCGAGGGATTTACCGAGTTTGCCCGCGGCGCGGAGCGGCTCGATCGCCTCGTTTACCAAGCTCCGCACTTTGAGCAACGCAGCGACATCGGCTTCGAGAGCCGGATTCGACCACAACGCGGGCGCGAGGGGCCATTCCTGCAGGTGAATGGAGTCGTCGCTGTATTCCACTTTGGCCGTCGCGTAAGACCACGCTTCATCGGCCGTAAACGTAAGGATCGGCGCCAGCAGTTTTACCAGCGACTGGAAAACGTGATAAATCGCCGTCTGCGATGAACGTCGCAACGGAGCGTTCGTGCCGAGCGTGTAGAGGCGATCTTTGAGAATATCGTGGTAAACCGCGGAAAGAGTCACTGAGCAAAATTGGTTACACAGCTGATAAACGCGGTGAAACTCGTAGTTTTCGTACGCGACCGTGCAGTCGCGGATCAACGCCGCCGTCTGATGCAACGCCCAGCGATCAAGCGTGTCCATCTGCTCCACTGGCACCGCATCGCGAAGGTGATCGAAATCGAAAAGATTCGAGAGTTGGTACCGCAGCGTGTTGCGGATGAGTCGATAGCTCTCGGCGACAACATTGAGAATGCTGCTCGCGTTCTTCAGATCCTTGTCGAGATCCGAAACGCGAATATCTTCGCGGAAATCCTGCGATGCGATCCAGAGGCGGATGACGTCGGCGCCATACTGCGCGATGTAGTTGTCGGACGTTGGCGGCTTCTCATACTGGCCGGACTTCGAGATTTTCTTGCCGTCTTTTCCAACGATGAACCCATGCGTGAGTAGCGCTTGATAGGGCGCCGCATCGTAAGCAATCACGCTGGTCCAGAGCGACGACTGAAACCATCCTCGATGCTGGTCGCTGCCTTCGAGATAGAGTTCTGCGGGCCAATGCGTGCCGCCCTGGCCGTTTTTGAGCACAGCCGCGTGGGATGATCCGGAATCAATCCAAACATCGAGCGTGTCGCGTCCGCACGTCAGCTCCGTGGACGCAGGCCAGCCGGCGGGGAGCGCAACGCCTTCGAGAATCTGCTTCGCAGAATTGTCGTACCAGAAATTCGTGCCGCGCGATTCGATCTTCGCTGCGACGGCGCGAGCGACTCCGGCGTCCAGATACGCGTTTTTCTTGGCATCGTAAAACGCCGGGATTGGCACGCCCCAGGAACGTTGACGGGAAATACACCAATCCGGCCGCGACTCGAGGGCGGCACGAAGGCGGGCTTCGCCCCAGGCGGGGATGAATTGAACCTGCTTGATGCTCGCGATCGCGGTCGCTCTCGGAGTCAAGGGAGCCGAGTTGAGAATTGAGAGTTGAGAGTTGAGAGTCGAAGACTGGCCGCCGGCAGCGGCGTCCTCCATGACGCGATCGAGCGAGACGAACCACTGATCGACTGCGCGGAAGATAATCGGTGTTTTCGAACGCCAGCAATGCGGATAGCTGTGCGTAAACCGCTGTTTCGCGAGCAACGCGCCAGCTGCGTCGAGTTTCTTCAGCACCGCAATATTAGCCGGCGATGTCCGTTTCGCGGCGAGGTCTTCAACGGATTCGAGCGTGGTCAGACCGACGAGGTCAGCCGGAATTTTGCCGTCATCTAGATATTTGCCGTCGTCGCCGACCGGGCAGTAGATCTCGAGGCCGTACTTGAGGCCCGTGAGATAATCCTCGGCGCCATGACCTGGCGCCGTGTGCACGGCCCCGGTGCCGGTCTCAGTCGTAACGTAATCCGCGAGCACGACTGGCGAGGCGCGATCGATGAACGGATGTCGCGGCTGAAGCTTTTCGAGCGCAAGGCCAGGCAACTTCTGGACGATCGTTGGCGCTGTTTCCAGCTTCGCTGCGGTGGCGACTTGGTTGAGGAGCGCTTCGGCTACAATCACGCGTTCAGTTCCAATATCAGCGACGACGTACGAAATATCCGGGTGAACTGCGATCGCGAGATTGGCCGGAATCGTCCACGGCGTGGTCGTCCAGATCACCACCGAAAGCGGTTTGTCCGTCGGTAGATTGAATTTTTTCGCTTCGTCTGGCGGAACGGCGAACTTCACCCAGATCGACGGACTGACGTGGTCTTTGTACTCGATCTCCGCCTCGGCGAGTGCGGTTTCGAACGGGATGGACCAATACACCGGCTTCTTGCTGCGATAGACGAGACCGCGTTCCACGAACGCCGCAAATACGCGGAGAATGTCCGCTTCGAATGCTGGCGCTTTCGTTTTGTATTCGTGCTTCCAATCAGCCAGCACGCCCAGGCGCTTGAATTGCGTGGTCTGTTTTGTGATCCACGTTTCGGCGAAGGCGTCGCACCTCGCGCGTAGTTCTCCGGTGGTGACGATGAGTTTTTTGTCCTGTATCTCGCGCGAGACTTTCTGCTCGATGGGGAGACCATGGCAGTCCCAACCGGGGACGTAGGGCGTCCGGTAACCGCGCATCGATTTGTAGCGGAGGATGAGATCCTTCAGCGTCTTGTTCAATGCGGTGCCGATGTGGACGTCGCCGTTCGTAAAAGGCGGGCCATCGTGGAGCACGAAGATCTTGTCCGGACTGCCGGCGGAATTCTTGCGCTGGATGGCTTCGTAGAGACCGATTTTATCCCAATGCGCGACTCGCCCTGGCTCGCGTTGCGCAAGACCAGCGCGCATGGGAAAATCCGTTTTCGGGAGCTGCAAAGTATCTTTCAGGTCGTGCGCCATGCCAAAGAAAAGTGGGCGAGGCTAGGACGGACCCGAGGTGAGTCAAGGGGGACGTAATAGCTCTTTTCGAATGCCGTTCACAGCGTCTGACCGGTGTTTACAAATCCCGTTTGCATGGAGAGACCAACTGGTTGCCTGAAGCAACGGCTACTTCGGGTTGGTAATCCCGCCTTCAGGCGATCCGCCGATCGAAATTCCGCCCAAAGGTGGGACTCAGAATGACCGTTCAGTGCGAATCAGTGGTTTCAACTGCTTTTCCCGGCTCAGTCATCCGTGCGAAAAGGCTCGGCGGGAAGACCTGCGCCGTTGAAGAGCGTGGCGAGCGGATTTCCTTGCCAGGCGTAACGCACCACTGTCGGCGTGGCGACTTTCGAAGCGGTGACAACGACAACATCTTGGCCCTCAATCTTTGCGTGCGCCCAATGCCACGCGCGGTCGTCGCCTGCGATCGCAAATTCGCCGAGCGTTGAGCCATGCACTTGCAGGCCGCCTTCAACATGATTGAAATGCAAGGCGAGCACACCGGGCCGGCGTTCGACGTAACGCAGCGTCGGACCGGTCGCGACCATCTTCTTCCCGTAATGGTTGGCGAGGGCCAGCAACGCGAGTCGGTCGCCGACGGGCTGCTTGTTCTTCGGATGAATGTTTTCCGCATCGCCGGTGTCGATCGTCACGGCCAGCCCGGTGTTGCGCAGGTTCCGAACAGTTTCGGCCTGCACTTCGCGTAACTCCGCCCAACCGTCTGTGCTCGGCTCCGGCTTGCGCGCCATGAACGCGGGCAGTCCGACGATGTAAAACGGGAACTCGCCCTGACCAAATTTTGCGCGCCAGTCCGCGATCAAGGCGGGCAGAAGTTTTCGATATTGCTGCGCTCGCGACGTGTTCGCCTCGCCCTGATACCAAAGCGCGCCGGTGATGGCGAGTGGCGCGATGGGCGCAATCATGCCGTTGTAGAGCACCGTTGGCATCGTCGGATAGTTTTCGAAATCCAGCGGCATGGGCGTCGGCGGCCGCGCATCGAAGCTCACCGCTGCCTTCCATTCGCCCGCGAGCGGAATTTCGCGACCGTCGCCCAACCTCACGCGCAGTGTCGCAGCCGGCGACAGGAAACCGCCGTCGGGTTTGAGTTTGAAAACGCGCAGCGCGACGATGTTTTTGCCGGGTTTCAATGCGTCGGCGGGAACGTTATAGATGCGCGGATTTTCCACCCACGAGCTCGCGCCGATCCAATGCCCGTTCAAGTACACCGTATCCATTCGTTCGATAACTCCGAAGTAAATCTTCGCCGCTCCTGCGGGCAGCGGATCAGGCAACGTGATCTCGCGACGAAACCAGACCACGGCCGGATCGGTCGGCACGCCAAGGTCATTGAATCCACCGGGCACCGACACCGCGCGCCAATCGTGATCGTCGAACGCGGGCTTGGCCCACGCCTCGCCCTGGCCGCCGACATCATGTTCGTCGAGCCAGTGCATGAGAAAACTGCCGTGCTCGGTCGCGCCTTCTGCATGCAATTGGGCGATTTTCGCAACCTGGGCCGAAAATTCGCCGGTCCGGGCCAGCGCATCCGCGCTCATCCAGGACTCTGCCGGACTGCCGCCAACCGCGCTCTCGATCAGACCGATGGGGATCCCGAGCTCATTTTGCAGCTTGAGCGCGAAAAAGTACGCGACCGCGGAAAACCGTTCTGCCGTTTGGGGCGTGCATGGAGTCCACTCACCTTTGAGCGTTACGGCGGGCGCATAAGCCACGTGATTCGGCACCTGGAATAATCGCAATGTGGGACGGTTCGCGTGCTTGGCCTGCTGCTCGCCATCGATCGCTTGGCGTAACGCGAACTCCATGTTGGACTGTCCTCCGCAGAGCCACACATCTCCGACCAGTATGTCGTGGAGCGCGACGTGCTCGCCGGCGTCAACGTTGACGATGTAAGGGCCGCCAGGAGCCGGCGGCTCGATTGCGGCCTGCCAGCGTCCGTCGCTAGCGGCTACCGCTTCTGTTGATTTCCCAGCCACGCTGATGCGCACGCTTTGTCCCGGTGGTGCCCAGCCCCAAAATGTATTCAGTTTGTCACGCTGTAGCACCATGTGATCGCCGAAGATCGGACTGAGCAACGGTAGCGAGACGCCGCTCTTGGGTGGAGCTTCGGCCGCAACCGTCAGCGCTGCGAAGAAGACGCCACACCAGATGATGATCGAGGCACCGCAGGGGGAAGAGAGTCGCATGGGGAGTAGAATGAAACGACGGGCGAATTCAGGAATGGTTGCAAGCGTGGGCGATGCTGACGTCTGAGTAGCCAATATTGCTCTACTGCGTCGCGTGCCGCGACCATTTTGAAGTAGCACGGATCTCCCGACCCGTCATGGACGGACACGGGTCGGGAGCCCTGCGGTCTTTCGTTTTGATGGCGCAATCCGTTACGTGGTAGGCCGCGAGCTTGCTCGCGCTTCAATCGCGCCAGCAAGCGCTGGCAGCTTACAAGATACGATTCGAAAACAAAAGACCTTGGCCCAGCCTGCATCCGGACTCCTTAGGCGCTTGCGTTGTGCTCAGCTTGAGCATGATCGGATTCTTGCGTATTCTCTTCTGCTGGCTGGCCGTTGGATTGGGTGGTGGCGTTTTGATTTGGATAGGTTGGATCGTTTTCGGCCGGGCGATTGCGACGTCGCTGGATCGGCATCTCCTGCACGCATCAACGGACGCGCCGACGAGCCCGTTGCTGATCAGCGCCGATGATTTCATCATTGGCTCGCGTCGCTGGCCTTTGCCGCGAATGGGCCGATTTGATTTGAAGGTCACGCTCGACGGGCAGAACCGGCTTTCGTTTTCTGCTGGCGGCGAGACGATCACGTTGGGACCGGTCTCGAAGATTTGGGCCGAGCCAAAGGAGCCGCAGTATCAATTCTCTCCTGAAGCAGCGGATCTGGTTTCGTTCACGCGTTCGACCAGCCGGTTCGCGTGGCCGACGTCGCCGTTCCGCTTTAGAATCATGGGCGGTCCCCTGCCGAGCTGGCGGCGCTACGCCTATGACCGCCTGGTATGGACAAAAATTTCCGGTGCCGTGCTGGAAGTGGTTTGGCGCGATGAACAGTGTTTCTATTCGGGCCATGGTTGGTCGGATACCAACACGAATCAGCTAACTACGGTCATGCTTCGCCGTAGTCCTTTTGAAAGTACGGTTGTCGATTACCTTTCGACGACGAAGGGTTGGTCGCGAAGTGATTATCGGCTGGAGTGGTCGGCGCTTGATCAAAGCGGCCTAAAGGTAACCGTCGTCGCTTTGAGCGACGAATTAGCCCGGCAACCCGGCGCGGGGAAATCGATCGAGCTCCAGGTGGATCGTGGTTCGGGCGGGGTCATTAAGGCGCGAGCGTTTCAATGATCTGCCCGCGCGGTTCCGCTTCAAACCCGCGGCTACATTTTGTGGCCAAGGCTGAATTCTTTCGGCTCAACGCGTGCGCGAAGATGGCTCGTCTCATCGAACAAATCCGTTTTTTCTCTTCGCACCCCGGCATAAGATTTCGCAACCATCCTGACGCGCGAGCGTCTTGCTGCGCTCAGCGCCCCTAATAAAAATGACACAGTATACTACCCTGAATCGACGCGATTTCGTTAAGTTCTCGGCCATGGCTGCGGCCATGTTGGGATTTACCGGCTGTGTCAGCTTGCAACGCACGCCACGGAAGCCACGGCGGATCGCTGCTGGCGCCAAAATCCGCATCGCCCAGATCGGCTGTGGCGGCAAAGGGTACAGCGATATCATGGCGCACCGGGACGAAGAAGTCGTCGCGCTATGCGACATCGATTGGGAGGGAAGCCCCGATCCCTACAGCAAAGATCCGGGTTTGAAGATCTCCAACGTGAAGAAACTGATGGCGGAGTTTCCCAACGCGAAACGGTACACGGATTTTCGGAAGATGCTGATTGAAATGGACGACCAGATCGACGCGGTGGGCATCGCGACTCCTGATCACATGCACTTCCTGCCCGCCTACATGGCGATCATGATGGGCAAGCACGTTTATGTCCAAAAGCCGCTCACGCAGACTGTCGGCGAAGCGCGCGAATTGCTCCGGCTCGCCCGCCTGAATGGCGTGTGCACGCAAATGGGGAATCAAGGGCACGCAGGAGAAGGCATTCGACTCGTTACAGAGTGGTACAGGGCTGGCGTCATCGGCGACGTCGGCGAGGTGAATGTCTGGACCAATCGTCCGGTCTGGCCGCAGGGCATGACCGAGTGGCCGAAAGCGGATCCCGTGCCGCCGTGGTTGGATTTCGAATCGTTCCTCGGTCGCGCGCCGAAGCGTCCTTTCAGTAAGGAAATCCATCCGTTCAAGTGGCGGGGCTATCACGACTACGGTTCCGGAGCGCTGGGAGATATGGCGTGCCACCTCATGGACGCGTCATACTCGGCGCTCCAACTCGGTGCTCCGGCCACGGTCGAGCTGAAGCGCCTGGACGGGCCGAGCACGATTGCCTTCCCGACGTCGGCCATCGTCGAATATCAATTTCCGGCACGCGGTGACAAACCCCCGGTGAAGCTCACCTGGCACGAAGGCGGCCTGAAGCCCGCGAAGCCCGCTCAAATGGAAGCGACGCGCGAACTCGCCCAAGGTGGCCAGCTGATCGTTGGCAGCAAAGCGACCATCTACGACGGCAACGATTATTGTAACAGTCCGCGAATCATCCCGGAAGAATTGCACCGTAAACTCGCGCCGACCTTCCCGCCGAAGACGCTTCCGCGCGTCCCCGGAGGCAATCCGCACAAGGAGTGGACGTCGGCGATTCGGGCGAACAATCCCCAAGGAGCTGGCTCGAACTTCGAATATTCCGTCCCGTTCACCGAAGTGGTGTGCCTCGGTACGCTGGCTATTCTCGTGGGCAAGAAGTTCACGTGGGATCGGGAAGCGATGAAGACCAATTTGCCGGAAGCCGACAAACTGCTGTATCCAACCTATCGCTCTGGCTGGAAGCCGACGGACATCGCCTGATCGGAAGACATCGCAGGTCAGGCGTGTAGCTGGGTTCGCTGAGCCCGGCACCGGCGCGTAGCCGCGAGCGTGAGCGAGTGGATGAGCGTCGGTCCCCGCGGTGATTTGCTCTTTCGTAGCTACGAGTGTAAGCAAGTGGAAATTCATCCACTCGCTCACGCTCGTAGCTACTTGTTCAAAAACGTCGGCGATTAGCGTAAACCGGAGCGCCATTTCGGTCGCCTGCTGCCCAACCCTATCTCTCAACTAGCAAATATCCTGACATAACGGTGTCAGGAGCATGTGGTACAGTGAGCGGATGAAACACGACGATCCACCGGTTTGGGAATGCGAGCATGAGATTGTGGTCAACACGGGGCCGGAAATTATCTGGCGGTTGTTTCAGGACGTGCCGGGCTGGAAACAGTGGAACGCCGGGATCGAGCATATCGAGATTCACGGGCCGTTTGCCGTCGGGACCCATTTCGTGATGACCCCGCCCGGCCAGGAACCACTCACGACGCGATTGGTGGAGGTTCGGGAAAACGCCGGCTTCGTGGACGAAACACGCGTGGATGAGTTGCGAATTTTCGTCGACCACCGGCTGGAGCCGCTCGACGCCGATCGGACGCGCGTCGTTTACTCGCTCGAGGCGTTTGGTCACGCGTGCGAGACGGTCGGTCCGCAGGTGGCGGCGGATTTCCCGGACGTGCTGAAGTCGCTCGCGGCGCGAGCCGAAGCGCTGGCCTGCGAAGCTGCTTAAGAAAACAGTGGCAAAGCGCGGCCTTTTCCGAGGAGGCGTTCAGAGAAAAAGCGCGCTGTTCGCAGCCGAAGAGTTCGTAGTCCCACCTTGAGGCGGAACCGGTCCGATGGGGGCGCGGACGTCCCGTCCGCAGATCGGAATCGGGCGGGACGCCCGCGCTCCCAAGGATTCACGGACCGCCGAAGGCGGAACTACAAACGCCCGCAACGCAGCGCCGACGTTTTTTCCCCCGGCTTTCGTTCTCTTTATCTTCCTCTCTCGCGTTCTTCCCTATCTCCCTTCCTCTCGCTCATTCTGCGGGCTTTCGGCCTCCTGCTAAGGTGTTCTGGTCGTTTGGACCAACCACCGGTCGGCGAAATCAAGATAACACGACCAATCGTAATCGGTCATATCGTGCGGTCCGCTGCGAATGTGATAACGCAACGCTTCGCCGGTGGGCGCATGAACGCAGGGAACGTCCGCGGTCTCCGGGCCGCGAAGCCCGAAAAGTTGATAGATCGGCTGAGCACCTTTCACAGACAAGAACTCACCGCGAGGATCGGACCAATCATCGCCTTCCGCACTTGTGACGTAGAGCGGCCGCGGCGCGATCAACGCCAGCAGTTCGTGCTGGTCCACCGGGAGCGCGGCTTCGTTGTCGTTATACTTTCTGTAATTCCGCGCAAACCAGTGTGGAAACACGGTGTTGATTTTCGCCACCGTTTCGCCGTGGACGCGTTTGCTGAGGGCGGCACCGCCACATCCCGACTCGTTTGAAATAACGAGTGCGAACCGCTCATCTTGCGCCCCCGCCCAGAGCGCGGCTTTTCCCAGTCGCGAATGTCCGTGTAGCGCCACGCGCCTTCCATCGACGTCCGGATCAGTTTCCAGGTAATCGAGCGCGCGGCTCAAGCCCCACGCCCAAACTCCGACAGCGCCCCATGCATCAGGCTGACGGCTCTCGGTCGTGGTTTTTTCCAGCCAGCCGTTGATACCGTCCGCGAGTCCATCCCGCCGGTCTGGACAAAGATCGCCGCAGTAAACCGTCGCGACGGCGTAACCGCGCGCGAGCATCATCTCGATCGGCCACTTGCCCGAATCGCTGCCTCGCGCCGTCTCGGTCGCGCGATGGTCCACCGTTCCGGGTGCATCGCTCGACATCCATGCGGGTGACAGCGTAATACCGGGATCTCGATTGACGGTGTGATTGCCGTAGAAATTCAGCCCGAGAAATGCCGGCCATTTTTTTGTTCCGCGTGCGGGTGCGTTTGGGATATACAGCAGCAGCTGCATGGCTGGATCAGTGGGCGCGGGCCCAAACCTGATTGTGATCTCCTTCCGCGTTGCCAAGCCGTTGAGCGCATTACGGTCGAAGGTGCTTATTTCCGAGTGAACACCAGAGAGGGAAAAGACAGGCGTGCGACCATACACGTCGCGTGCAAATGCCTCAAGCAGCTCCGCGCGGCGGACGTCGCGCCATTGGTTGACGGAGGTTATTTTAGCACCCGCATTGGTTAGCAACGGATCCGGCAAACGGTACGCGGGTGCGGGTGCCGTCTCGATCAGCAAGGCAGGTCGGCTTTCGGCACGCATGGCGAGTGTGGCAGACGTGACGTAGAGAAGAGTGCCGGTGACAACGGGGAGAACGATACGAAGCTGCTGGTTGGTTTTCGTGCCGAGAGTCATACGTGGAAACAATCTCACAGATAGAACACTTTTCCCCCGGCGACCACGTCCTGTTTTGCATCGTCGAAGTTCACGCGTTCACCGGTGCGGGCGGCCGCGTTGGCCATGATCGTGGCGATCGAATGTTGATAACCGGCCTCCACCGGCGCGTGCGGTTGTTGCCGCGAACGCAGGCACTCGAGCCAATTCCGCATGTGCGCGCTCGTCATCGCGTCGACGCCGGTGTTTGCCGCCGTTTCCGCCGGCCCGTCGCCCTCCAGTGAGAGCGGCGTCAGCAGGTTTGGAGGAAGGCCCATCGCGTCAGCGTGCTGCTTGGTCAGGCCGCCATTCGGCGTGACCTTGTTCGTGGCGAGGTTCAGCTCGCCGCCGTTCGAATAGTAAATCTCCTTGGTGCCGCCCGCCGAGTTGCTGAAGCGCGAGGAGTACACGACCTGAAAACCTTTCTTAAGGTCGTCAAGTGGGCCGTAGTCGAACACCGCGGTCAGCGTATCGAAATTCGTGCGACCATCTTTCCATTGATAAATTCCGCCGTTGGCGCTGACGCTGCGCGGATGCGGCAAACCGGTGAACCAGTGCACCGTGTCGATCTGGTGGCACATCCACTGTCCGGGAATCCCGGACGAGTACGGCCAGAACAGCCGATATTCGAGATACTTTCGCGGATCGAAGGGTTCGAAGGGGCGGTTGACAAGGAAGCGCTTCCAATCGGTGTCCTCTTCGCGCAACTCCTTCACGAGTTCCGGACGACGCCAGCGGCCTGGCTGATTCACATTCCAAGTCATCTCCACGGCGACGATGTTTCCGAATTTGCCGGATTGCAGATATTTTTGCGCGGCCTGGTACGTCAGACTGCTGCGACGCTGCGAGCCGATCTGCACGATGCGATCGGTCGCGCGCACCGCTTTCAGAGCCGCGCGCGCGTCAACCATGGTTTCTGCGAAAGGCTTTTCAACGTACGCGTCGCAGTTGGCCGTCACCGCCTCGATGCAATGCGTGGCGTGCTGGAAATCCGACGTCGCCACAATGACCGCATCGAGATCGGCGGCTGCATACATCTCCTCGTTGTTGCGATATGCGGTGACGTCCTGTTGGAAGTTTTGCTTGAAGAACGCGACGGCCTCCTCGCGCCGGCGTTTCCAGATGTCGGATACGGCGACGATTTCGCAATTGAGCGCTTTGGCGTGAAGATAAAACGCCGGCAGGAGCGTCTGGCGCGCGCGGTCGGCGAAACCAACCAGCCCGACGCGAATGCGATCGTTGGCGCCGCGCACGCGACCGAAGAGGCGCGGGTTGAGTGAGCCGAGGGCGACGCCGGCGCCGGTGAGAGAAAGCGTGCGGATAAACGTGCGACGATTCATGGGGAGGAGGAATGGGGTTATTTTAACGATCGGATTTTGATGCTCCGGAAATGCACTTCATTGCCGTGGTCCTGCAGGAGAATGCAGCCCTGGGT
>DAITQE010000033.1:0-12938 GCA_036833235.1 Opitutus sp. | reverse complement strand
ACCAAGCTTCGTTCCGTTCGCGAGGGCGAACTCGCGATTTGTGTCTGCCAGTTTGTAACCGTTCGGATTCTTGTCCTGCACCCAACACCACCTCGACAATGTCTCTAGCGGAATCCCTTCGCGGTGATAGGCGTCAGCAAATGTCTGCAGGCCGGTGACGTCCACGGTGAACGCAAACCCTCCATTCCCCACGGTCAGTGGGGCGAAGTAGTCGACTTGCCGGATGACAGGATTGTGCCGCGTAACCAGCGCATGTCGGTCGATGGCATCACTCCCGGCGAGAGCGGAAACGAACCCAAATGAAAGTCCAACGAGTGCAAAGCGGTAAAGCATGGCGGGACCTCAATCCTTCGCTCCGCGCGTGCTGTGGCGATACTGGACTTCGTCGAAATCCGCGAAGCCCCCACCCGGCCCGTACACGCAAAGCGAGCGTGATGAGGTGGCGGTCGGAGGCTGCCTCCTGAGTTTTTGCGAGGTGCACTCCCTCCGTCGATCTTCCGCTGTCGCTCCGCGCCGGCCGGCTCGCCGAATCCGCAGAAGACTCAGTAGAAACGATCACGTGAAACGACGCTGGCACGGCCCGCCGTTCTGGTTATAGGCCACTACCCGCAAGCTCGTTCGAGAAGATAGGCGCGCAGTGCGGAATCGTCGGTGAGACTCGCCGCGCGCTCGAAGGCTTCGCGCGCGTCCGCTTGGCGGCCGAGCCGTCGCAGCAAATGGGCGCGCGCAGCCCACCACGGTTGATAGTTTGCCGAGCGGTCCACGGAAATCGAATCGAGAGCGGCCATGCCGGCTGCGATGTCGCCCGACTCCGCGAGCGCAACAGCTCGGCCGACTTGCGCACCGATGGTCGGCGCGAGGCGCACGAGGTCCTCATAGAGCAGCGCAATTTCCCGCCAATCGATCACGCCACTTACGGCGCGGTGCGCGTGGATCGATTGGATGGCGGCCTCGAGTTGATAGCGGCCCAGGCGTTTGAACGTGGACGCCACGCGTAGATGGTTTTAGGCCTCGTCAATCAGCGGTTGCGACCAGAGTGCGGTATCCTGCCGGTCGAGAGGCACGAATTCGCCGTTACGCGTGTAGCGCGCGACCCGGCGCGCTTCGCAGTGCAACATGAGCGCGAGCAGGCCATGGACTTCGGGTTCGTTGGGCAGGAACTGAACGAGCGTGCGCACTTGGAAAATGAATCCCGGCGGACGAGTGAATAGGCATGAACTCGACCAAATCACATCGCAGTGAAGCCGAGCCGTCCGACGGACTTGCGCGGCGCAAATTCAGCAAAGCGAAAGTCATCGCGGAACGGCTCGGCCTGTGCCCGCGCACAATTTTTCGTTGGGCTGACGACGGGAAGATCGCGCGGCACAAAATCAATGCGCGCGTAGTTCTCTTCGATGAAGTCGAAGTGCTGGCACTCGTCGATTCGGCGCGAGTTCAGTCGCAATAGTCAGTGTCGGCTAAAATTCTTAGTCAGCCACGCGAGGAGTTCGTCGGGGCTGGAGAAAATTTTGGCTCGGTAAACATGGCCGAATCGCAGTGGTGGTGATGACAGCCGGTGGGCCATTCCCCGGTCTAAACAGGCGGCGTCCACGTATGGCAGCGAAACGGAGGCGTGCACTGCATCGACAACGTCGTTAACGACGATCTGCTTCGTCTGAGTGCTTACGATGAAAGAGGCAAAGACCGCCGCCTTGATTTGGATGGAGGCAAGAATGTTGGGATCGTAAGACTGACAGTCATCGCCGCGCGACGCTATAGCGGCGCATTCGTCCGGGAACTGCTCCTCGACTTCTTTCGCAATGCGCGCGAAGTCGTTCTTGCGGAGCTGCTCGAAGTAGATGGCTTTCTGCTCCATCAGCACGCGATCGAAAGGCACACCGCGTTTCCGATAGTCTTCAGCATCTTTGACGTAGGCTTGCGCAAGAGGCTCAAGTGGGTCTTGCGCTTCTGGAAGTGGGAATTCCGCGAGCGCGGCGAGCGGCGTGTTCCACATTTGATCAATCATTACCTTGCGCACAGCGACTACGTCGGCGCGAGGAAGCGATTTCGATAGTGGGACGGGGAATATCTCACCGACGACGGCCGAAACTTTGACCCAAACCCACTCTCCCACGTCAGGTGCTCCTGATCCAAGAACGGCGCGAAGGATTTGGCGCTTCAGCTCGATTCGTTCGAGTTGGTTCGGCGGCTGGATGCAAACGCCTCCTGACAACTCGTCGATGAGCGCCGCCATCCTCCGGCGCGTATTCGGGTCGGTTTGCTTGAGCAGTTCGTGAAAGAGCGGATAGCTGCACGGACAGATCAGCTGGTTTCTCCCGCGCAGTTCGCGGAGCATTGAGAGCAGTGTCGCGTAGGGGGAGTCGGCAGGCCGCGACCGCCCGAGAATAACGTTTAGGAGTCGAATCCAGTGATTGGTGTCCAAGTAGAGTCGGCGGACAGATTCGACTTCTTTGCGAAGCGCTTTGTGCAACTCGTGAAGATACTTTTCCGGGGTTTTGGTCGGCGCGGCGCGATGCCTTGCCCAAGATGCGGCCATCGCCTCCTCGCTGATTGCTCGCAGCATGATTGGAAACGATTCGGAATGGCCGACCGTTTGGAGTTCATGCACACACTGAGCGTATTCTGCCCGAGCATTATCGACGGCTGGCTTCATGATGATGCCGTCTTCCTGTTCCCTAAGCCATCTGTCGATCTCCTCTGATTTGGAGGAGAGTGAAAGTTTCGCCAACGAGCCGACCAGGTCATCACGATGGGTCTGACCCAAAAGCCAGTCATTGAACGGCGGAATTTTCGTTGGATTCATGCTTGGGCCGACAGTCGAGGTGGCCGACCATGCCGCGATCAACCGCCATGGTCGATTCTCGTCATGGTAGCCGGCGCGCGGCGCTAGCACGCTTTTTCGACGGCGCGCCGGGGATGCGCGAGTTGCTGATATCGGCCGTGACGACCGCCTCTGAGTCCGTCCGCTTTCGGCGACTCCCGCGCGGCCAAAAGCGACGAGCAGGGGTGCAACGTAGCTTTTTGAGGACAGGAAAAACCGGACTGTAACCGGATTGTCAGTTTTTCTCTCAAACCCTGATAATCTCGCAACCCATTGTTGGAGATGGCTGCCCGGGTAGGGATCGAACCTATGACCAAGTGATTAACAGTTATTTGGTTTAGGTGTTTTTAAGTGTCTGCATCTGTCTGCTTGTGACAGCGGAATGCTGCACCGTCGGCGAATTCCTCGCCGACGTGAGCGCACGCAGCCACTTGAAGCCGGTGACGATTCGCCGCTACGCGGTGAAGCTCCGAAAAATGGTTTCGGATATCGCAAAGTTGGAGACAGGTCTGAAGGCAAAAGCAAAACGGGCGAAATACGATTATGTGAATGGTGGTCACAAAGCATGGCTCGCCAAAGTCGACTGTCAGCGGCTCGACGTGCTCACACCGGAGACCGTGAATGCGTGGCGCAACAGCTACGTGGCGAAAGCCGGCAGCGATCCGATGAAGCGAAAATCCGCTGAGCGCACGGCTGCATCCTGCATGCGCGGCGCTCGATCCTTGTTCACTGCTGACATTCTCCCTGCGTTGAAAGTGAAGCTTCCGCCAAGCCCTTTTTCCGGTGTAAAACTGAAAGACCCCGGCGCGCAGCGGTATCACTCCGAGGTGAGCGCGGAATGGCTGCTCACCTGTGCCGAACGCGAACTCCGAGAGCAGCACCCGCAGAAATATCTCGCTCTGTTCCTCTGCCTCTGGGCTGGCTTGCGTCGTAAGGAGGCTGACTTGCTTACCTGGGAGCAGATCGACTTCGGCCAAGGCCAAATCCAAATTCGCCGCACTTCGTACTTCGAACCCAAAACGGAAGAAAGCCAGCGTGTGATCGATCTGCCGCCGGAGGCGGTTGATGTCCTCCGTTCTTTCAAAAAGGGCAGCGAATCGGAATTCGTGTTGCACGGCGCGCAACCGAATCCAGCGTCCACCTACGACTACTATCGTTGCGACTGCATGTGGCGTGACCTCCACGATTGGCTCCGCAGCAAAGGCGTGCGCCAGAAGAAAGCGATCCACGCGCTGCGGAAGGAAAGCGGTTCGCTCGTCGCATCGACGTTCGGCATCGAGGCGGCGCGCCAGCATCTCGGCCACCGCGACATCCGGACCACGTCTTCGCATTACGTGGAAAAGAAAAAGCGGATCGAGGTGAGGCTGCCACTGGGCACCTCTCAAATTTTTGGTGCGGCTAGTTGATCGTGGCTTGGCTTCGCGACTTGACGATTCTACCAGGACATCGCAGATTTAAAGCATACTTTAATCATATGTCCACAAAAACGCTTTTGCCAGAAAACATCCATCCTCTCACGGATTTTCTCCGCCATCACAAGCGCCACTTGAAGCGTTTGAAGCGGAGCCAGCGCCCGGCCGTCCTGACACTCAACGGCAAGGCGCAGGTGGTTGTGCAGGATGCCAAGGCCTACCAGACGATGATGGAAACCATGGAGGCGATGGAGACGCAGAAAGGCATCGCCGAGGGAATCGCATCGATGGAACGGGGTGACGGTCAGCCAGCTGAAACCGTCTTTACGAGGCTGCGGAAAAAGCACGGATTCAAATCTAGCCGATGAAGTATCGCGTCTGCATCGAGACACGCGCTATTCGCGACATCGATGAGGCGTGCGGCTGGATCGCCGCGCAGTCGCCCGACGCGGCCGAGCGATGGTTCAACGCGATTGAAGCAGAGATTCTCTCGTTGGCGCACTTCCCTGAGCGTTGTCCGCGAGCGCGCGAGGCTGAACTGTTTCCTTACGATTTGCGGCAACTCGTGTTCGGGCGACAACACGGACGTTATCGGATAATTTTCACGGTTCGTGCCCAGACTGTTCACGTCTTGCATGTGCGCCACGGTGCCCTGCCGTCGATGAATAAGGATGAGGTGGAGAATTTGCTTCCGCCGAATTCGTAAGCTTGAAAGCGGCACTCGACTCTGGAATTTTCACGACCCTTTTTCATGAACTCGCGCCGGGGAAAACGCCTTACTGCTGCTGGATTTCGGGTCGGCTCCTCTGCTCAATTTCTGGATCTCACACCCGAGATGGATAGCCTATCCGATGGTCTCTCCCGCGTGATGCAACCGGCCGAAGTAGGTCGCTGGCTAAAGCAGCCGAATTCGGCTTTCGATGGCTCGACGCCATTGCAGGTCGTCGAACGTGGCGAGATCGATCGCATCTGGCGCATGCTCTACGATCTGGAGTCTGGTCAGCCCGGTTAACGCACCCACGCTCGCGCGGCGCGCCAGCATCTCGGCCATCGGGACATTCGCACCACGTCTTCGCATTACGTCGAAAAGAGGAAACGGATCGAGGTCCGTCTGCCGTTGGGAACACAGACAGGCTCTCAAGAGCTTGCGAGCTGACTTTCCCAAGCAGTTTCTTTTCGTTGGCGAACCACTGAACTTTGGTTGCACCGCCCGGCAAATCACCAGATCGTGAGTCATGCCTAGGCTTGCTGGAAACTCCGCTCGTCCACGTGCACCCGCCACGGCACACGGGGCTAAATTATCAGCGAAGGAATCGGCCGATTTCGTGAAGACCTTGTTAACTCCGCCGGCCCCGAGCGCGGCACTGCGAATCGCCTCAACACGGTATAACAGGCAAACCAAACTTGGTGCCTGATAGCCAAGCCAGCGCAGAAAATAACACGGCTGTCCTGGGGTTTCGTTGCGTCTACTCCCCTGGCATTACGTCCTCCGCCCACCACGGTAGCGGCGGATTTTGGAAGACAAGTTTCCCGGTAGCCACCGCGGCTACCGGCCGCAGCGGTTCCTCATAGGAGGAATTGTCCACCAGCACCGCATAGTCCACGAACGCGAGAGCTGCTTTCACGTTTTTTCGCATACGTTCGAAACGTGCGGCGATCTTGTCACGCGGCACATCATGCCCGCCCAAGCGAACGCGGGTTTCGACGCGAAGAGCTGTTAAGTCAGCGGACTCCACACAAACGAAAATAACGATTACGACGTAACCGGCCGCTTGTGCGCGGCGCAGCATTTTAACCTTCGCTCCGACCGGATCAGAAAAAACAGTCTCCGTGACGAAGCTCCGCCGATTCGCGACAATTTCATCTCGCTGCTTTTCCGCCAGCGCCGCAGCGAGTCGTTCAGTCTCTTCGCCCTGTGGCGAGCCCGACTCGATTAAAGTCCGAGCCAGGACGTCGGCGTTGATGAATGGAAGTCCAGTCGGGCTGAGATATTCTTCATAAAACGTGCTCTTGCCTGCGCCGTTCGGTCCAACGAGTGCAACCAGCAACGGCTTTCGGCCGCGCACGAGTCCGGTGAGTCGCGCGATCGGATCGCTCACAGTAGGGCGAGCCATACTTCAGCTCGCGCGCCGCGCAGTGGCCGACGAGGAGCGAACGATTTCTTCCGATCCGTCGGGATTGAGCCGAACGGCCTGTCCCGGCTTTCCTGGTTTCGTGCCGTATAACGGCACCCCGCGGGCATGCATGGCTTGCAAAAACGCGTTCCTCGGGCGGTCTCCCGTTTGGCTCAGGAACTCTGCCAGCACCGTTCCGACTTTCCGGCGCTTTTCGGATTCGGACACATCCGCAATCTTCAAAGCGTCGCCGCGATTTTCCAACAACTCTGCCAACGTGTCGGCCGGCACCCTTGATTCAATGGCACACCCAAGAGCTGCCCAATGCTCGATTTGCCCAGTCAGAGAACGATGAAGGCGTTTGGCTGACTTCCGCGCTTCCTTCACAAGCTTACCAGACAGTTTTACCGGCATCGACTGAATCATGGTAGTAAATTACTACCGCCCTGTTTTGTGTCAACAATCGGCGATTGAGAAATCGCCATTAATAATGATTTTCATGTCGGACAAAGAGTCTGAAATTTTAAAGAAGATGAAAGCTGCAAAGAAAAAACGGCTAAAGGCCATGGGGTTCGCCGTCGGCTCCGCCGCTGAGTTTCTACGCTTGAGCAAGGACGAGACGCGGACGGTGGAGCAACACACCTTCCCGATGACCAGCAAGAACTGGAAAACATTTAGAGCGGCCCTGGCGCGTCCAGCGCGTGTGCTTCCGGGGCTGCAACGGCTGTTTGCGCGTGATGAACCTTGGTCGAGGTGAAATTCATCCGATCCCGAGATCGAGCTGGCGCTGCGGTTTTCGTTTCTCCGCTAGCGCGAGTGCTGACAGGTGGACGAATCGAATGCTCGTGGCGAAGACATCGGGCTCGCGATTCGGATCATTCGCGAATTCCGGGTGTGCACGGATACGCTGGAGTTGCTCGGTTTCGATCGCCTTGAACAACGACTCGAGATTGTGCCCGCAGATGACGACCTGCCAGTCGCCAATCTCGACGCGAATCGTCTCCGGGTCGGCATAGTCCCAATTCGCGCCGGTGTAGCGCGACCAAGGCAAATTTCGTCTCCACGGCTGCCCGTCGTCAAACGTCACGCTTTGAGTCGACGTGTCCCGTGCATCTCCGGGGCGTTCCCGCACAGCAGCGAAGTGCTCCATTTCGACGAGCACAGACTTCACCGATTCGACGAACGCCTCCCTCACGCGCTCGTCCTCGCCGACGATCGCGAGCACGCTCACGTCCTTTGGCGCCGAAATCTGAATATCGAAAAGGGCCATACGCGTTTTCTTGTTCGCGCGCGCCGTCAGCCGCTTTCCCGTCTGCCAGTCGCGATTTGACCGCAGCGCTTCAAACGGGGCATCCGTCACTGCGCCTTCGAGCCCGAGCATCGTGGCCGCTTGCCCGATCCACTCACCGCAAACCTGTTTCTCGCCCTCCGCCCAATAATCATTTTGGCGGAGGTGCTGGGACAGATATGTCCCGCCGTTGCGAATGACACCGACCGTAATCATCGCCATCCTATCTTGCACGCGTCGCGCTCACGACAAGCACACGCGCCTACCGAATTTGCGGTAGTTGCTCCCGCGCGAACTACCCCGGATGGCGGAGCGGTTAAAAATGATCCCGACCTTATCTGGTGAGAACGCGGACCCGCAGAATCGATTCGATCTCATGACATCGCGACCTTTCGCGCGGCACCTCGTCGTGCGCAACGTCCCGCCTCTACTGAAATCGCAGTAGGCGATCTACGTTGATTTCAGTAGCTCGCGTCCGGCTGGCCGTCGCGCTTACGTTCGGTCATCGTGTTCGCAGTTGGACTCGTGTCACCTCGTCGTGCAAAGGAGCCGTCGCCTCAGGCCCTCCCCCGTTTCTTCTTTTTTCTAAAGATGCAAAACCCTTATGCGTTCATATGGAAGACAGGCGCCCCTGGCGCGCGCGTTCGAGCACGAGCGTCGCGATCCGTGGTGTCCCTGCCGGCGGGCCCCGCCATCGACGGCGTCGCTGCGCGACCAGAACAAACGAAGGCACCCTAAAGGGAACCCGCCTTCGCTTGCTCTTCGCCGTCAACGGCCCTCCCGCGCGGGCGCAGGGACACCACGGCACGCGGCGCTCGCGAAGCATAACCAGGACGCGCGCGTCACAAATTTCAGCGTTGGCTAGAGCTTGGAAGGAGCCCCATCGCCGGCTCCTCTCGACGCATTCGCGCCGATTCACCACGCTAGCAAGGAGCAGCCAGCAGCATCGGCTGGCGCTCGCTTTCGGTGGGGCAGTTGCTGTCACTGCCACGCGCTGGCATCGTTCAATTGCGCTCGTGGCGTGCCATGGTGTCGGTTCTCATCTACGGAAATCGTAGTAGATAATCAGATTCATCTACTGAGTTTTCAGTAGATAAACGCCCTCGATTTCTGACGTACGTGAGCTTGGTTGTCTCGAAAATCAAAAACGAGAACTGCCCCAAGCGGGGTATAGCAACTCCCGTAAATTCGGTAGACGCGCGCGCTTGGCGGGGCCCGGTGAAAGCGGAAATTACGCCCATGAACACATCAACATCGCGAACGACCGGTATCGCGCCGGCCACGGGTGAGTCCATCCGGCGGTTTAGAAAAGCCAAAGCGATTGCTGAAAAACTCGGCGTGTGCCCGCGAACTATCTTTCGGTGGGCAGATGGAGGAATGCTCACGCGTCACAAAATCAATGCACGCGTGGTGCTGTTCGATGAGGCCGAAGTGCTCGCGTTAATTGAAGCGGCACGTGTGGAATCTGATTGATCGCCGCCCCGCATACTGCCCCACGAGGTAAACCAACTACCGTAAACTCGGTAGACGCGTACGCTTGGCTGCGGCACGATCGCGCCGGAAATTGTGACCATGAATACGTCGCTCTCTCCAAGAACCGCGCCTCAAAATTGCGTCGTCATTCATCAGTTCAGCAAAGCGAGAACGATTGCTGCACGTCTTGGTGTCTGCCCGCGAACGATCTTTCGTTGGGCAGACGAGGGCAAAATCGCTCGGCACAAAATCAATGCGCGGGTTGTGCTGTTCGACGAGGCCGAGGTCGTCGCGTTGATGGAGTCGGTGCGGGTCATATCGCAGTTCTTCCATTAGTTCCTGAAGGCACTTCGTACAGGTGCCAGTTTGTGGCGAGGTGCAAGGTACATTGAACCTCGGCAGCGCCAGCTGATGGTTCTGGAGCGACTCACGCCGGCGCACGCCGACGTCTTCATCAGGAGATCACTACGTCCGAGCGTACGGGCGCTGATCATCGAGGCGCGCAGAGTCCCTAACTAGTCACGGCGCTCTTGGTCAGCCGCGATGCGGAGTCTGGGCCGCCAGCGCCACCATGCGAGGCGGCCTTGATTGTGACGACGATCATAGCGGACGAGCCTTCGCTCGCTTCGCGTCGTGACTAGTCGATGCGACGCACCGTTGGGACAATCCGGCGGGTGGCCGTCGCCTCACTTTCGAAGAGGTCGTTACTCTCCTGGAAAACAAGGCGGTGGAGTACTCTGCGCGAGATGGCGGACAGAAACTCGCCACCGTGGTAGCCTTGGATTTTCGCCGCCATGTAAAAGGCTAATTTTAATACCAGGCGGGAGCTGTATTCATGACGCCAGTTTGGCAACTTGTTTCAATCCGGGAACAGTAAACGGCGCCGGTTGCATGTCTTACCGTTGAGTTTCCCAGGGTGGGAGAAATCGTGCAAGGAGGCGGCAGATCGTATGGGGATCGCCAGAGAAAATTGATATCCACGACTCGATCTCGTCCTCGAGTCATTCAGGTTTGGTCGCAGTGCTGAAAAGCATGTCATGTACGATCCGGCTAAAACAGGTACAGATGTTCACTCTCGTCGGCTCCATCATTCACCAGCAGCGTCTTGATAAAATAATCCATGATCGCTGAGAGTTTTTTTGGTGACCACGCTGAGTAGTACTCCGGCGAAATCGCGAAATTCTCGCAATTGCGGAGAATGAGTTTGGAGATTTCGAATCTCTGATGGAACGATGATGATGCCAGGATTTGATCGAGATGAGCCAGCGCCATTCCGGAATGAGCCTTCAAGTACGAAAACGTGACAATTGTTTCATTTTTCGAAGTAGGAATTACGTTGAACGCAATTCTTAGAACGTCGTCGTCAACTCGGACGTCGTCGGCAGAATATAGCGCACATACGGCCACAGTGGGGTGTTCGACAACCATTCGAAGTACACTGTGTGACACGAGCCCGAAAGATTTTTTCAGAAACGCAGCATCGAAGAATGTTTTGTATTCATGCGTTTCAAACGCACTCATCATATGCTCAAGGGCAATCAAACCTCCACGGGTTGGAACGTCTGCTGCATCTAGCCCGAGTCTAATTCTTTCCCGATAGGCCGACTGAAATTGCGTTCCGATACTCAACTTGGCGTGCGCTTCTCGTAGGACCGCGCGGTAAGCGATCAGAAAGAGATGTTCGCTGTTTCCCACGTCGAAGACCTCGGTATCAATGGTTCGAAAGATTTCGGCGTCGTGAGCCGCGCACAGGCCCGTGAAAGTACTCGCCTTGTTTCTCCCTACTTTTTCGAAGGAGATTTTTGGACGTTTATTGAGGATGGAATTAACCGGAGCCACCACATGGCCGTCACTGCACAGCAAATCGAGAACTCGAGCGTTCTGTATGGAATGGGCACGGATTGCTGTTTCCTCACACGATATACCGGGAGCGATGCAACGGTTCAAACGCCGGTGCATCGTGCGGAAAGCGAAAGCCTGCATTTCCTCCTGCGGAGTCATTTCGCATTTAGTCCAGAGGCATTGAGCAAAATCAATCTCTCCCCTTCGCCGACGTCTGAGTGGTCTGGTCGTTGCACATTTCGGCGAGGACATCATGTGCCGGGTTGGGCTGCAATCTGCAGCGCGTCCCGTCTGAACGTGCAGGGTTACCGCCGGACGATGTCCGTTTCCGGTTAATGCTTCACCGCATCAGGATGGCTTACCGTTACGCTGCAAGCGCGAGGATACTGGCGCCAGATCGCAATCTACTCAATTCCTGATCCGCTAAAAGCTCGGCGTGCATCGCGATAATTGAGAAGAGTTCATTCGGCCGACGCCCCAATGCCTTTGGGCGACTTCTTTGAGCGTTTCTTTATTCCGCTGAACCGCTCGTGGAGGAACTCACACACTTCTCCAATCCGAGCGCCGCTCCAGGCATAGGCGGCTTCGGCCTGCACGGTGAGCCCGTAACGCTTCGCTACAGCGGCGATCGATTTGTCGAAATACTTGGCCGCATTCATCATGATGCTCGGCTCGCCAGCAAAATGGGGAATGGTCGGCATTCGCATGTTCTTGTGCAGCGGGCTGGGCGAGGAAACCGCATTGAACTTCCCTAGATGATTCCAAGTGTTGTGTGCTGAGAAGCTGTAGGGCGTGTACGCGTAGTTATAGAGATCGAGGCAATCGGCCTCAACGGCCATTTCCCGCGTATTCTTCCCCGTCCAGTTCCCGAGGTTGACCGTGACGAAGAACAGGAAGCTCTGGCTTTCCACCCAAGCGCGGCTCGCGTCGATCATCTGGCGATACCCTTTCTTCTCCTCTTCGTCCTCTGCCTCTTCCACTAGCCGCTCGTAGTGTGCCATCCATAGCTTCTCTTGGCCTAAGCCATGCATGATGTGCAGTCGGCTCCGTTCGTCCGGCTTTCCCAAAATCCACGCGAGTGTGATGTAGCAGTCCGTCATCGCGCGGAGGTACAAGGGCCCAATGTCCCAGTTCCACACCTCGAAGTTGTCGGCAAGCGCCACGGCCAGTGTAGCCTGGCGGGCGAGCAGCGCGTTGATGACCGTGTGCTCCTCCTCCAAAGCGACCTTGAAGATAACCTGTTCGGAGACCTCTTTCACAAGTGCCGCGGCCGTATGATGGAAGCCTTGTCTGAACCGCATCACGGGATTTTCGTTCGTCGTCGGCACTTTCGGCACCCGGATGTGACCGCGCAACGGGTCAAGCACGAGCCCGCGCCGCCAGAAATACTCGGCCCACGCGCTGCCCAGACTTTCCTTGTAGTGCGCATACACCGTCGACGTTGATGTCCGTGCATGCGAACTGGCGCGTTGCCCCTCTGGCGAATCAAAGTCCGTGACGATTGCCTCGAGATTCGGCGGCTTGACGTTTTCTGTGTACTGAAGTCGACCCGTGCAGTGCTCGCCATACAGCACCACCGCCTGCATCAGCGTGCCTTCGGGCGACCACCGATTGAGTCGCGGGCCGACTACCTTGCGCGCGGTGGCCACATCCGCGTCTGAATGGGACGGAATCGCCGCATCCCATAGATAGATCAGGGGGTTGTCTTTTTGGTAGCAGCGCACGAACGGCTCCAGCGCTGCCCGTAGTTCGTTCAGTTGACCGGCGGAGCGCAGTTTTTCCCGCACCGCTGCCTTCCCCTCGTCGGTGAGCTCTCGGTGGGCACTGATGAACGAAAATTCGGGTTGGGGATGTTTCGTCGCCACATTGAATGCGGTTTCGATAAGCGCCGTCGCTATCTCGATCCCCTTTTGCGGACCGAATTGCTCCAAGACGAATCCGATCCAGATGATTTCCGGGAATATGACCTCCACCAAATCCACGCGATT
>DAITQE010000032.1:0-13266 GCA_036833235.1 Opitutus sp. | reverse complement strand
GCCATATACTGATGGGTCGTCAGCAGGTGGAGCTCGTGTCCCACGGATACGCTTACCCATTCTTTGATGGGAACATTGAACGCCGATGTATTGAAGTGGTAATTGAATTGTCCGCGGAACTCGTTGACGGAGTGATCCTGAATCTGCCGGTCGAGGAACAATTCCGAGTAGATCTTGCCGTACCCGGGATTCGCCTGCCCATTCGGCATCTGCTTGTTGATATCAATATTGGAATTGTCCGGGCCCTCGAAATTTGTCGCGACTCCTTTGTCATCATACCGGTACGCGGCTAATTCCATCTCAGCATTTGGGCCGAACTTTTGATCGATATAGGCGGTTGCGGTGTAATATTTCCAGTTGAGCACGCCGTCTTTCGGACCGACCGTGAATTCCCTGCTCGGCAGCCCGGGCACGGTCAGTCCGGTGTCGGCGAAGACATAGGGGGCGGGTCGGAGCAACGCGTAATGGGTGTCTGAAAGGCCCGTGCCGCGATAACCCGCGCCCCAATTCATGAAGGACTTCTGGCTAGGTATCCAGACCAGCGTATCCGCCGGCCCGCCCCACTCCGCCATGCTACGCGTATCGGAGGTTCCGACCGGCGCTGCGCCCCAAGTGGGAGAATTCGTTTGTCGGTCCCATTGCGAGTAGTTGTCGGTGATGTTTTGTTTAAACTGCGGCGTCTCCTGCGTATAAGCTTCGAGGTCGAGTCGAATACTGGTGTTGTCTGAAAGCTTCAAATTAGTGGCGACTGCCGCACCGTACTTCTTTTCCACCTCGCCGTTGCGCCAACCGTGACTGCGGTCAGCGAGGACGTTGAGCCGAACGGCCAGATCTTGGTCTGACCGGATTGATAGCACACGGTTGCTGTCCGCCACCAGGCGCCCGCCACCGTAGCTGGAGGTGGAAATGTTGACGTTGGTAAAATCGCGGTTGAAACGCGGGATCTTGGTGTAGGTCGAGACCGTGCCTCCGAGATTACCGACGCCGAAGAGGATCGAGTTGGGTCCGCGATCGACCTCGACGCGATCAACATTGAACAAGTCTTTCACGCCGTAGAACGGGAAATAGTTCACGGTTGGCGGGTTTCCACCCTGTGGGCCCGTGCCGGCACCGCGAATGTTATATGACCAGGAGTTGAACACGTCGCCACCGCCATCATGTCCCCCGTTCCACGAAACCGGAATGGCATTCAGCGTCCACCGGAGCGCCGATCGAACATCGGTCAACTGCAGATCGTCGATGAAGGCCGCGGTCAAAGACGACATACTTGAAGGCGTGAGCGAGATTGGCGTGTTGTTTCGGCCGCCAGCGAGGGAATCGACGGCGACATAGCCGGTGTCTTTTTCCGTGCTGACGGTGAAAACGTCCAGACGGACGATCTGATCAGCGTTACTCACGTCGTTTGGAGGCGGGGTGGTCTGTGCCAGCAGCGAGGACGCGAGGCATGGCGTTAGCGCGAGCGCCAATGCGAATGTGCGGGGTATTTTCGTTTTCATAGCTTTGTGTTTTGTTTTTTTCCGCTGGAGGAAAATTGTAGAAGAGCGCGTCAGGTCTTGCCGCCGGTGGTGGCGATGCCTTCGACGAAATGGCGTTGCGCCATTAGGAAGAGCGCGATGATCGGCAGAATCACCAGCGTGCTGGCCGCCATCAAATAGTGCCAATCGGTGAGCGCGCTTTTCTGCTGCATCGACTTCAGCGCGAGCGCCAACGTGAAGTCGCGTTGATCCGTCAGATAAATGAGCGGCCCGAGAAAATCGTTCCACGTGCCGAGAAACGTGAACAGCCCCACGACCACCAAGGCCGGACGACAGAGAGGCAAAATGATCTGCCAAAAAATCCTGAACTCGCCGCAACCATCGATTCGCGCCGCTTCGGACAGCTCCATCGGAATCGTCCGGAAAAATTGCCGGAGCAGAAACACGTTGAACGCGCTCGCGAAAAACGACGTCACCCACAGCGGGCGCAGGGTGCCGATCCAGCCGAGCGCGCGAAACATCGCGTACAGCGGCACCATCGTGACCGGGAACGGAATCATCATCGTCCCCAGCAAAACCAGGAACGCGGTCTCACGACCGCGCCACTCGATCCGCGAGAATCCGTAGGCGACCAGGGAGCTGGATAAAACCATCCCCGTGACATTCAACACGCACAACAGGACGGTATTTCCCAGATACCGCCAGAAGTGCTGCATCACTTTAATCGCATTTCCGAAATTCTCCCATCGGGGAGCGAAGCGACCAGTAATGCGATCGATGCTGACGATCGAACGAGCGCCCGTCGCAACATCGATCACTTCCCTCCAAGGCCCCTCCGGAGTTGCGGGTATCTCGGAACGCACATCGACCGGCGTTTGGCGACCGCTGCTGGTGGTCCAAACTCCGTCGCGAACGTCCGCCTTCGGCAACACAACCGGCACGCTCGATCCGGCGGGCACGGCCCACACGCTGGGAACGCTGACCACGCCGCCGAGCTTCACCTCGTGGCGGACATTGTTTTCTTCAACGTAGTAGCGTCGCGGCAGCCAGATGGGCGGTTGAATCATCGTTTGCTCGATGGGCTTCAGCGCCGTCGAAAGCATCCAGAGCAGCGGGAGCAAAAAAACCGCGGCTCCGGCGGTGAGTGCCGTGTAGGTGAGAATTTTGGGCAGCGGTTTCATTTTATTCGCCGTAATGCACGAACCCGCGGGTGCTGCGCGACGCCAGCCAGGTCAGGCCGAGCGTCAGAAGAAAAAGCACCCACGCCATCGCGCAGGCGTATCCCATTTGCCGTGACTCGAAGGCGGTCTCGTAAAGATACACCGCGTAAAACTCGGCGGAACGGTCCGGCCCGCCATTCGTGAACATGACGAACACCGTGGCAAATGTCTGCAACGCACCGATCACGCCGATAATGAAGTTGAAATAAATCACCGGTGAAATCGCGGGGATCACGACGTGCCAGAGCCGCCGCCATGCCGAGGCTCCGTCGATGGTGGCCGCTTCGAGCAGCGAGCGAGGCACGCCTTGAAGTGCGGCAAGCAGGATCACGACGGTGTTGCCGCAGCCCCAGATTGCGACGAGGGCGAGTCCCGGTTTCGTCCACTGCGGCTCATCGAGCCATTGCGGCGGGTGATTCACGCCGAGCGCGAGCAGCGACTGATTGATCAGGCCGTCGCGCGTATTCAATATCCAAAGCCACACGGCGCCGGCCGCGACCGCGGGCACGAGCGAAGGCAGATAGTAGATCGCGCGGAAAAATCCACGGCCCGCGATTGGTCGGTTCAGCAGGAGCGCGAGCGCCAGCGCGAAGCAAAGTCCCAGCGGCAGGGACATCGCGCTAAAGATGAGCGTATTGTTGAGCGCCTGCCAGTAAACGCTGTCGGTCAGCATATCCCGATAGTTCAGCAGACCGACCCAGATCGGCCGCGATAACACGTCGTAGTCGCAGAACGAATAATAGCACGAAGCTGCGACCGGATAGACGGTGAACGCCAGGAAACCCACCAGCCACGGTGAGATGAAAGCGAGCCCAAGGCAGAGTCGTTTGCGATCACCAGTGAGCATATTCTTTCCATTCCGCGAGACGCTCTTCGCGCACGAGGTCCCAGCGGCGCAGGACGCGGTCGAACCGCCACTGTACCCGTTTTTGCACTTCATCCAATGACTGCTCCGGCGTCTTCAACAAGAAGCGCACGTTCTGCGCGGCAACGGACATTTCGATTTCGTAATCCCGCCAGATAGAGATTCGCGGCACCGCGCGCGCATTGCGACTGCGCGACAGCTTCGAAAAAAAGCCAATCGCCGGGTTGGGATTTTTTGCGATGAACTCCGGTGAGACGTCGCGCAGCGCGGTGAACTTGCGCTGCAGCGAGGCCAGTTTTTCAGCGACGTCCTGACGTTGAGTGTAGCGGAGAAATTCGAACGCCTCGTGTGGATGCTTGGCGCCGTGCGGGATGACGAGCATGTCACTTATGATAAGCGTCATTGGCGCGTCGTCCGCCACGCCGGGCAAAGCTGGGAACGGAACCACGCCCCACTCGAGGTCCGGCGCGTATTTCTCGATGAAATTAGGATACCACGGCCCTTGCACGACCATCGCACTTTTGCCCGCAAGGAAGGGGCTCGCAGCCGACTGCGACTGGCCGAAGCTGGCGTCAAAGTTCTTCAACTGATCGACGCCATACTCTGTCATCACGTCACGGAGCCAGCGATACGCGGCGAGATTGCCTTCGTCGTTCGCCAGGATGCGCCGGTCACCGTCCCAGTATTTCGCGCCAAACCAATAGCCCCAGAGGGAAACCTGCATCCCGCCGACATCGCTGGGCTGATGGCCGACCTGAACGATGGCGTAGCGACCGGCCGCGCGTTCGGCTGCGGTGAGTTCGTCGAACGAGATGCGCGCCCGCCGTCCGTTGCGCGTGAGTTCGACGCGCGTGAGGCGGCGACTCATGGCCTCGACCTCGGCGAAGGTACGCGGCGGCTGCTCGGGATCGAGGCCGACTTCGCGGAAGAGTCGCTTGTTGTAGTAGAGCGCGACTGCACCAGGAGTGCTCGGCAGCGCCCAGGTGAATCCACGATAGCGGCAGAGTTCCCAGTACGCCGGCACGTAATGATCCGCGCCGAGTCCCACCTTGGCGAGTTCCTCGTCGAGGGGCAGCAACGCGCCTTTCTCGGCCAGGTCGGGTATATTGTATTCCCAAATACCGGCAAGGTCAGGCGGGTTGCCGGCGGAGGCCGCGAGCATCAGCTTAACATCGATCGGGCTGATGGAAAGAAACCGCACTTCGATGCGATCCTGGGAGCGGTTGAAATCGTTGATGATCGTCTGCATCGCGTCCGCCTCGAAGCCGCCCCACTTTTCCCAGTAATCAACCACGACCCGCTTGCTGCTCGCGGCGCACAGATCCGCAGCGCTCACTCCGAAAAGAGTGCAGCCGGCGACGAAAACGATGACCGAGCGGAACGACATGAACAGGTTCGTGGAATTGGGGGACGGCTGGACATTTACTGCAGCTGGACGGTCCCCAACCCGTAGCGCTCGTCACGGCGCTGGAAGAAACGCCAGTTGAGCTTCAGGGAAGGTTCCCACTCGTAGCGGCCGTCGCTCGCAACGGCGGTGGTCGCGCTAAACTTCATGCCCGGCTGCGGAGTCAGCCCCAGCAGCGACCAGGGAATATCAGCCTCCACGGTGTACCCGTGAGCGTTCTGTTCGATGCGGGCGTTCGCGGGCCGGTTGTGAGACCATTCATGCGCTTCGCCGGTCGAGCGGAAAACAAAATGAAAATCGTCCGGACCACGCCAGACGTAGCCGTCGGATTTCGGGTCGATGAGCAGTTCGACGAGTTCGCGTCGATTCGGGGGGCGCTGATCCTTGGAATTCAGCGGAAGATCTGTCGCCTCGGCATGAAAGTGCAGCGCCTCGTTGTCCCACGT
The DNA here is from genome assembly GCA_036833235.1 of Opitutus sp. Classification (GTDB taxonomy): domain Bacteria; phylum Verrucomicrobiota; class Verrucomicrobiia; order Opitutales; family Opitutaceae; genus Opitutus. The sequence goes on along the minus strand of DAITQE010000032.1, from coordinate 7,855 downwards.
AAATGCAAACCGAAGCTCCAGCATCGGATCGTCGGCGCGCACGTCGGCCGGTGAATCTTTGAATTCGAGTCCAGCGATCGTGGTCCATTGCCATTGCTCTCGTGGCAGGCTAGCTGCGACCGCCACCGCGCGACGCTCCGGCGGCTCGGAGGATGGGCCGGCGAGTTCGTAGCGAAACAGAGTCGACGTATCGTTGCCAAACGCGGCCTCGCCGAACTCGGGAATTTTCCCCCGTGTGGCCTGAACCAGTGAGTCCTGTTGAAACCATTCGCGCACACAGTTTGGCACGATCAGATTGGCAATCGTGATCAGCAGCGCCGCGCGATCGCGCGCTGGAGCGGCGCTCAACCAATCGGCGGGAGGCGGAGTCTGCTTGAAACGCGCGATGAGTTCGGGCGGAAAATTATCCAGCAACAACGCAGCGGTGATGACATCGGGCAATGGGCGGGGCGCCGAGGAAGCATCCGGCGCGACGGCCAGCGAATAAGCAAGTTGCGCCGCCGATGCGCCTGAGATCGTAGCGCGATCGTCCAGCCACAAGCCGGGCATCAACTGATCGTGCACGGTGGCGGGCGACAGCACATAAACGGGGCCGAGCTTTTCGGGAGTCCGCACCAGCTGATTCCAGACCGCTGGATCGCTATTGCCCGACGCAATTTCAAAAAATGCGGCGAGCCGGCTCGCCGAGCCGAGTTTCGTCGATGACAGGGTAACGGTGTTCCATTTGATGCCCTCGAGCCGTCGCGTGATTTCCGGTCCAAGACTCGGGAAGGCCTGCCGAAGGGTGATCAAACCCGCCGCGTATTCAGCGACCGCGACGTCGTTTTCAGGAACAGTGGCAGCATCGAGAACGGCACGCACCCGCCGCGCAGCCTGGCCGCCATCGATCAATCCGAGAGCTTGTGCGGCCGGCACTGCCGTGAGTCTTAGTCCAATGGTTTCGGGCGTGAACGGATCATCCCGAAGACTCATCCACGCTCCCGCGGCGAGCGCCCGCAACTGCTCGCGTTCACTCCACGAAAAATTGCGGCTGGTTGAAACGAAACCCGCTCGCTTGAGAGCGCGGTGCACTTCCGGTGCGCGCATAAAGAGCGCCCAGACAAAACCAGACCGGGCGTTTTCCGCCTGCAGCAGCGAGATGCCCACGTCGATTCCAATGACGTCCCGGTCCACCCAGCCCGTCTCCGGATTAAACGCGTCGACGAAGCCGTAACGTTTCCATATCCGATCTCCGTAAACGGTGCGCATGTGGTGGAGCACCATCAGTGTCTCGTAAGGCGCGAACGGCACCGAGCCAGCGGTCGCGCAGGGAACGACTGTTCCATCGAGGGAATTGAATTCAGCTGTGCGCGGCGGCCCGCCCCACGCCTTGTACCCGGTCGCCGAATCGGATGCCGTCAAACCCCACAAACGTTCCCCCCAACTGGGAAACTCAGCGCGCAGATCCATGCAAAAACGCCGCTGCGCGAGCGTCGCCAGGACCGAATTGTGATAGTAATCCGCAAACGCATCGCGGCTGTCACGAAAATCTACATACGCGTGCGCAAACTGATGAATGAACAGCGGCGGGCCCTGGATGAAATGATAACCCGCATAGGTGCCGGTAGGCTCTCTCTTCCAAGTCCGCCAGTATTCCGGAGGGAGCGCGTGTTCCGGAGCGCCCATCCCCAAGAAGCTCATCATCGTGTGCTCGGAATAGAAGCCCCACCGAAATCGCGAAAACCCGCCCTCGTCATGCCAGCCCATCGCGACGGTGGTGCCGCCATTCAGAAACCATTTCCAATCGGTCTCGCGGTACAGGCGATTGACGAGCTCAGTGATTTCCGGGTCTTGAAAATACTCCCGCGCGACAATGGCGCCGGCCAGGAATAGTCCGGTGTCGATCGACGAGAGTTCACACTGCCACGCCCGCGCCCCGGTATCCATTTCCATGAAATGGTAGAAAAATCCGTGCTGGCGCGGCGCCTTGTTCGCGAGGAACCGCAACATCAGCCGAACGCGTTCCAAGGCTTCATCTCGTTGGACCCACCCTCGATGCGCGGCGATCGCCCACGAGGTGAGCGCAAAACCCGACGCAGAGATGCTGGCTTTGCCATCGCTCGCAGAGCCGTCAGCCGGAGCGCGGTCGCGCACAAGACCGGTGACCGGATTCGTCTGCTCAACGAAGAACTTAAAAGACGCGCGCTCCAGATCATCGAGCAAAGCGTCGTCGGCCCCCGTAAGAATCGCACCCGGCCGCGCCGACGCGAGAGCCGCGGAAATAGCGCTTTCATTCGCAGTACCCGCGGCACCTAACGCCTCAATCCCGGTCAAAAACAGACAGGCACCGGACAAAAGAAGTACAACGCGACGCGGAACGAAGAGCATAGGGCTGCGAAGGAGGGGGCCAGCGGGCGAGAGAGTCTAAGTAGCGTGCATGATAACGTTTGCAACGCAAACGGAAACCCGCGCCAGGACCGGCCGCCGCTCGGGACCGACCCGATCAAGCGAATGTCCTATGATGATCGTGATGATCAGACCTGTCGGTAGCCGCCCAGAGTTGATTCGTCTTTAGCAAAACCCCCAGTGCAAAGCTTGTCTTTTTTTTGGCAGCGCGAATTCCCGTCGCCGCGCAGCCGCCCCCACTTGTGGGTTGTTTCGCTGCGACGAATTTTCCCGAGGCAATTTGGCCACAAAAAGCCTAGCGCGGCGTAGCCGCAACCGAAGGGATTTTTGTGAACCACGAAACGAAGAATTTTTTGGAACGCTAATAGACGCTAATCTCCGCTAATCAAAATCAGCGCCGATCAGCGCTTATTCGCGTTCCAATATCCTTCTCCTTCCTGATTTGTTCGGTTGCGGCTGCGCCGCGCTGTGATCCATGCCTTGGTTGATTCGAGTGCGAATTATTCGGGTTATCGGCGGGTTAGCGGTCGAAGGAGCGGAGCGCCCGGGTCGAATCGCGTATGACGATCGCCGCCGGCATGTCGCTCGCGCCAGAGCGAACACCTCCAGCAGGATGCGTCGCGGTTTCCACGATCAAGCTGACCGCTCGCTCCGCCAGGTCAGCCAGAGGTTGCCGGATCGTGGTCAATGCAGGCCAGCACGCGGTCGCCCAAGGACCGTCGTCGAATCCAATGATCGACACGTCATCGGGACAACGCAGCCCCGCCGCCCGCGCCGCATCAATCGCCCCAAAAGCGATTTCATCGCTGGCGCAGCAGAGCGCGGTGGGCCGCTCCTCACCCGCCGCGAGCGCGTTAAACCCAGTCCGTCCGGTTTCAGCACTGAAAGGACCTTCAAAAATCCATTCCGGTCGCGGCACCGCGCCATGGCGCGTCAACACCTCGAGATAGCCCTGCTTGCGTTCATGGGAATCGCGCGAGGCCGAGGGCCCAAGAATCAGCCCCACTTTATTATGGCCGAGCTGAAGCAGCAAACTCGCAGCCGATCGGGCGCCCGCAAAGTTGTCGACGCCGACAACCGGCACGCCAATTTCAGCAACCGGCATCCCCGCCGGCAACGCCGACTTGGTCAGCACAACGGGTCTGCGATAACCGCGAAGATTCTGGAGATCCGCCGTCGTAAGCGGTTCAGCGAGGTAGATAACCCCAGACGTATTCAGGCTGAGCGGCTGGAGCATCTCTCGAAAATCAGACCCCGGCAAACGCCGCAGCGTCGAGATATGGACATCCCATCCTCGGGCGGCCGCCGCGTGCAACGTTCCTGATAGAAACCGGCCGTAGAATTCGGAGAAGAAAATGTTTTCGTCCAGCGGCACAACTACGGTCAGCGCCGCATTAATCCCTTTGCGCAACATGCGCGCCCCCGGGTTTGGCGAGAAATGCAGTTTCTCCGCGAGCTCGACGATCTCCTTGCGCCGGTTATCCCGCACCAGATGCGCCGTTTCAGGTCGCAGGGCGCGCGAAACCGTCGAAGCAGAGACCTTCAGTCGGGTTGCAATCTGTACGATCCCCGCACGATTAGACCGGGGATACAGGGGGTCGAAGCCTGGCATTAAAGCACTGATACGGTTTTAAGCGCCGGGTACAAGCAACCTTCTGCACAGCTTGTCATAAGGATCAAAGCATCGTTTTGATCAACCGGCGCAGAATCGGCCGCACCTGTCGCGCCAGCGTTTCGTTGGCATAGCCAATCCACGCGACAGACGAAACAGTATCGAGCGGCTCACGGAGCAAACGCCCGCTTGGACTTTCGACCAAGCCACCGGCTTCACGGAGAATCAGCTCGGTGCAAATATCGTAAGGATGGCAGGTCAAGGACGAGGCGATTCCAAGCTTCGCGAAAACCAACGGACGAATGTCGCCCAGCATCCGATCATGCCCGATGAGAAGTTCATAGAGCTGACCCCCGGTGCTGATGTACTGATCGTCGAACACGAGCGGTGATTGTTTCGCGCCGCCATAGAGTTCGATCCAGAGCGCCTCTTCAATCTGTGCCGTGAGTGCTTTGCCTTCTGGAAAAAAGCGTACCAGCGACGCAAACCCGTGTTTAAAATCCGCGGCGCGCGACAACTGCGGTTTGAACGCCGTCGTGCGGCCTGTCCGAAGATCCAGTGCACGGGCGACCACGCCAGCCGCACCACACCCGCGCACCGCGCTCACCTGATCGGCTCGCCACTGCCGCGTCGTCGGGAGCTCTGTCATCACCGCGACTTCGATATTCGCAAGGGTGGTCTTCGATCCGCGCTGGCGCGCAAGCCCGCTCAGAATCCACGCGCTCCGTTTGTCGTACATCAGATTCCGGGTCCCATCAATCGGGTCCAGAATGCACTTGAAAATCGTTTTGTTCAGCGGAGTACCGCGCGGAAACGTTACCAGGTCACCGTCTTCGATCCCCTCCATCACAACTTCAACGGGCCACGCCTTGGGCCAGTGAGCCTCGAACCACGCGAAGATCGCCTCCTCGCTAATCCGATCGACTTGGTAAATCGTGTCCGCTGCGGTGACGCCCGCGACGTTCGCGAAGGTTCGAGCACTGCGGCGTCGCGCTTTAAACACGGCCTCTCGGATCGACAGGTGCAAAGCACAGAGGAGTTTGCGCGCCGCTTCGAAGGAATTGTCCGTCATCGCCCGAGCGATTAACACAGCGCGGCTGCACCGCAACCCAAACTCCAAGCTTCGGAATATTGGCCGAAAAAAGCACGAGATTCGCAAAAACCGGAGATCCGTTCTGCCACTACCACTATCTTCACGAGTGTTGTTTGCCTGCGTGCATTCTTTCCAAACTTTTTGAGAACGCTGATCGGCGCTAATCTCCGCTGATTTGGATTAGCGCCGATCAGCGTTTATTAGCGTTCCAATATCCTTCCGGATTTGTTCGGTTGCGGCTGGGCTGCGGCCGGGCTTCTTTGTGCTTTTTGGTGACCAATGCTCTCGGATGAGCCCCCAGTCCCCTACGGGATTTTTACGGCGGGCGGTTTGCGCGAATGCCGATTCGGGTGCCCGCAAATTGCACGAACAATGAGGTTACAACGCGGTGTCAGTCCGACGCGCAAAAATTTAGCGCCTTCTCATTCAGTTGGTTGTGAAAAAACAGAGGCCGCTGGCACGTTCCGAGGTAAAGAAGGGACCACTTAGCAATCTAACCTTCTTCAACATGCCAGCCTACGTACACACATCCACAAAACCAACTCGTTCCGCTCACCCCGAGAATCTTCGTCGTGCGACACCCGATGCGGCAATCGACGACGCGCTTGTCCGCCGCTTTGCGGAGGGAGATGAAGCGGCCTTCGTCGAGATCATGGAACGCTATCGCGGCAAAATCTTCACGGTCACACTAGGGCTTCTGCGCAACCATGCGGACGCCGAGGAAATCACGCAGGACACGTTTATTCGTGCCCATCGCGGCCTCGCCAATTTCCGCGGCGATTCGTCGCTCGCGACCTGGCTTTATCGCATCGCCGTGAATCTCGCACGCAACCGCTACTGGTACTTTTTCCGTCGCCGCCGGCAGGACTCGCTTTCGCTCGACTGCGCGCTCAGCGAAGACAGCGCAGCCACGTTCGCGGACTTGGTCGCCGACGTTGTGCAGGACCCCGCCCAGGAGACAGTGGCCGACGAATTCTCGCGGCTGATTGATGTCTGCATGGAGCGCCTGGACTCTCGCCACCGCGAAATCCTCACGCTGCGCAACGTTCTCAATCGTTCTTACGAAGAAATCGCCGCGACGCTCGGCATCAACGTGGGCACGGTGAAGAGCCGCATCGCGCGTGCTCGCGAAAATCTTCGCACGCTGCTCGCGGAAGCCTGTCCGGAATTTGCGCCCGGCGCCGCGCCCAGCGAGTGGTTTCTGCCGTCGCGCGCCACCTACGGCCGGCCGGCCATCGCCTGCGCCTGAGTCGTTTTGGGCCGGCGTTCCACCGGCGCTTAGCCTAATGAGGCAATGAGCGTGTCGGTGGAGCGATGAGGCGCCGCGAATTGTTTCTGGGACTCGTCTGGAAGCGCGGGTAGCGCGGGTGTGCCGCCCGCTTCCGACGACAGAGCCGGCGGACGCCGGCGCTCCCAGGCCGATTTTAGCCGCGCAGACCAAGGAACTGAGCCAGTTCCTTTTTCGCCGCGGCTATGCTGTATCCGCGACGAACGTATTTCGAGACCACTCGCAGGCGGCACTGCTTGCGGTCAGCTTTCGGATCGACGTGTCCGACCAGCTCGAGGGCGGCCAAAACAGGTAACGCATAATGCCCGCGCACGCGTTTGTGCGCTGGCGTATAGGCTTCCCAGGTGTAGGAAAAATTCCAGAGGTGTTCGGTCAGGCGCCGGTCGTAGATCAACGGATCGAGCGGCGCTAGCAAACGCGGGCGCGGATCAACGTCGCCCACCGCCGCGCTCTCCAATAATGCACGATCCTGCCTCAAACAAAAAACGGGCGGGCAGTCGGGAATTTTGACCAACTCGACGAACGGCGCCGCGATGGCGAGTTCATCACGCTTCAAAATGACCAGTCGTCGTTGCCGCAGTTTGGTGAGGACCAGCCATTCCGCCGTTTCGTGCGGCGGCGGTTCTTTCACCCTGAGCACCTCTGCTGGCAGCACGCGCTCCGGCAAATCATAAAGCCGTCGATGATTCTGGCGGCCCGCGATCAGCACGCGTCCGTGAAAAAACAATTTTTGCAATGTGCTCTTGGCCAGCGACGAGCTGCCCCAGACTTTGCGCCCGCGCCGCGCGTCATCGATGTCCTCTGACGATAATGGTCCCCGCGTGCCGATTTCCTCGAGGATCCGCACCGCCAGTTCTTTTTCCCGCGGTGTCAATCGACCGGACCACGCCCCGCTGCGCCGAGTGCGGGCTTGCATGGCCGAGAGCATGTAAGGCCAGGCCGAGACGGGAAACGCGGCAAGAATCGAAGTCGAAGGCAGGTGATGTTCAAACGCCTCGCGTTGTTCCGGCTTGAGCGGCTGCGCGTCACCATGTACGTGGCGCATGAGATCTCCTTCGTGATAATTCGTGACGCGATTTCGCAAAATCAAATCGTGCATGCGGCCGCACACGTTGACGGGATCGAGTTGAATATAGCCGTGATGCTCCAGTGCCGCACCGACATTTGCCATCGGATCATCCAGCAACAGCGCCCGTCGCAAAAAAAGGCGGGCCTGTGCCGCGGAAATTTCGACCGGCGAGTTGGTCTCGAGAGTTGCGCCCATAATTACGATAGATCCAGTCGAGAGCTAAGAGCTGAGAGCCCAGCGCCACGCAAAATGAGCTGAACTTTTGGACGTTCGCACTCACCTGATATCAGTCGCACGCCAAGCGATGGCAACGCGAAGCTCGTCCGCCACGCAAGGCCTTTCATTTTGATCGCGCAATCCGTTGCGTCGTAGGCCGCGAGCTTGCTCGCGCTTCAATCGCGCCAGCAA
>DAITQE010000031.1:0-13341 GCA_036833235.1 Opitutus sp. | reverse complement strand
AACGAGCGGCTCGTGGCGGGCACCGTGATAAACGGATACAGATTTCCACCCGAGTTCCGACCCAATGCCTGTGGTGAAGCACTTCGAGACCGCCTCTTTCGCGGCAAAACGCGCCGCGATGTGTTTGTGCGGATGAGCCATGCCCGCGCAATACGCGCGTTCTTCCTCGGTCAGGATGCGGTCAACAAACCGATCGCCATGGCGCAGGAGGACACTGCGAATGCGAGAAATTTCGATAATATCGGCACCGATGCCGATCAGCACACCACCAGGAGGAAGTTGGATGTTCATCTTGAAGCAGCGAGTAGCGGGCAGTGAATAGCGAGTAGATGGGCAGCGCAGGCGTGGGATCGAGTGGCTCGGGATGCTCGCTACTCACTAGTCGCTACTCGCACCTTTGCATCAGGCGTTCATCCGTGTTTTCATTTCACGCACCGCTTCCTCGATGCCGGTGAAGAGCGCGCGGCTAACGATGCTATGGCCGATGTTCAGCTCGTGAAGATGCGGCAGCGTTCGCACTTCGGCGATATTGACGTAGTTGATGCCGTGACCCGCGTTCACCGTCAGTCCGAGGTCATGCGCCCGCACCGCGCCGAGGCGGAGACGCTGAAATTCTTTGGCACGAATAGTGGGGGCACCATAACCGACGGCGTATGCGCCGGTGTGCAGTTCAACCCAAGGAGCTCGAAGCTCGGCGGCGAGTTCGATCTGAGGCTCATCGGGATCGATGAACAGACTGGTCGTAATCCCAGCTTCGTTCATGGCGCCAACGCAACGCGCCACGCGCTCACGATTTCCGACGACATCCAAGCCACCCTCGGTCGTGACTTCCTGACGATTCTCCGGGACCAAGCAAACGGACTCTGGCTTTAGTTTCAAAGCGAACTCCGTCATCGCCGGCGTGCAGGACATTTCGAGATTTAGTCGGGTTGCGATCGTCTCCCGCAGCCGCCAGACATCGCGTTCCTGAATATGCCGTCGGTCCTCCCGCAGATGCACCGTGATCCCGTCAGCGCCGGCTCGTTCAGCGATGATCGCGAGCGTCACCGGATCCGGCTCGATGGCGCCACCTGTCGTGGTGTTGGCCTGCCGATAACGCGCCTGACGCAGGGTCGCACAGTGGTCGATATTGACGCCGAGGAGAATCATGAGGAGGGCCAGAATATAGTTTTCACTGCGTGGAAACCAAGAAATGAATCGCCCACCGCTGAGGTTTCATGACTTCTTGGTGAAACATACGTCGCTTCCCGTGAACACTCCCCCGCGTAAACAGGAGAACTTGCTGCTTAACATCGTCTGCAACATCGCCCTTCCGGCGCTGGTGCTTTCGAAATTCAGCACGCCTGAGCGATTGGGTCCGGTCGTCGGGCTCGTGGTCGCGCTATCCTTCCCCATCGGTTACGGGATTTGGGATTTCGCTGTTCGGCGGAAAGCAAACTTCATCTCGATCGTTGGTTTCATCAGCGTACTGCTGACCGGTGGTCTTGGGCTGATGCACATCGGCGGGTTGTGGTTTGCGGTGAAAGAAGCGGCGATTCCGACGGTGATCGGTATCGCCGTGCTCCTGTCACTCAAATCAAAGCGGCCATTGGTTCACACGCTGCTTTATAACGATCAGATCATCGACGTGGCGCGGATCGATGCGGCACTCGCTGAGCGAGGTACGCGCCCTGGTTTCGATCGTCTGATGGTGACGTCGAGTTATTTGCTAACGGCTTCGTTTCTCCTCAGCGCCGTCTTAAATTTTGGGCTCGCAAGGTATCTGCTCAAGAGTCCAGCCGGCACGCCGGAGTTCAATGCGGAGTTGGGCAAAATGCATCTGCTGAGCTGGCCGATCATCGTGCTCCCGAGCATGGTCATGACGATGTTCGCACTATGGCGTTTGCTGACCGGACTGAGGGAACTCACCGGGCTCACGATGGACGAAGTTTTTCATCAACACGAAAAAAAGTGATGAGGCGACGGTTGAGGATTCGCCGTAATGTCAGAATTTTTGGGACCGGCGGCTGTAAAAACCCGATGGTCCAGATTGAACCGGAGGTTGCGCGCTCGTTACGCAACGGGCTCGCGACGCAAATGTAGCGCGGCGAGCACGCTACCTGACCTACCGGTCAAACTCCGATCCGCTGCTCACCCGCGTTTTTTGATCGGCACGAAATCGCGTATCGTCGGACCGACATAAATCTGGCGCGGGCGATAAATCTTTAGCTTTGGCGTCTGCGCAACTTCGCGCCACTGGGCAATCCATCCCGGCATGCGGCCGATCGCGAACATGACGGTGAACATGTTCAACGGGATCCTGAGCGCACGCATGATGAGGCCCGAATAGAAATCAACATTCGGATACAACTTTCGGGAAACGAAGTAGTCGTCGCTCAGCGCCACTTCCTCGAGCTTCATCGCGATATTCAGGAGCGGATCGTCTTTAACGCCGAGCGAAGCGAGCGCTTTGTAGAAACTCGCCTTAATGATTTTGGCGCGCGGATCGTAGTTCTTGTAGACGCGGTGACCGAAGCCCATCAACCGTTCGCCCTTGCCAGCTTTCGCGGCGGCAACGAACTTCGTGCCATCATCGCCTTCGTCATGGATGCTCTGCAGCATCTCGATGACAGCCATGTTCGCGCCACCGTGCAACGGACCCCAGAGGGCGTTCACCCCGGCGGAAATCGAGGCAAAGAGATTCGCACCCGCCGAGGCGACCATACGGACGGTCGAGGTGGAGCAATTCTGCTCGTGGTCGGCATGCAGCAGCAGAAAAAGATTCAGCGCGGACGCGACCTCCGCGGTCGGAACGTATTCGTTGTACGGTTCGGAGAACATCAAGTGCAGGAAGTTCTCACAGTACCCAATATTTGGACGCGGGTAGTTGAACCCCTGACCGTGGTTCACGCGATACGTGTGTGCGGCGATCGTACGCACCTTTGAAATGGCAATCGCCGCGGCCTCGTCAAAATGCTCCAAGTCCCGCTGGTGATTGTTGCTCGCGAGATGGGGATAATAGGCGCCGAGCGCATTGAAGGTCGCCGACAGCACCGCCATCGGATGCGAATCGCGCGGAAAATTTTGAATGAACCGCAACATGCCTTCACGGAGCGGCGCATGTTGGGTGAGCAAACGTGAAAAATTGTGGCGCTGCTCCGCGGTGGGCAATTCGCCATTGATCACGAGGTAGGCGGTTTCGACGAAGCTGGATTTTTCAGCGAGCTGATCGATCGGGTAACCACGATAACGGAGAATCCCGGCCTCACCGTCGATGAACGTGACCGCACTCATACACGAACCGGTATTGCCGAAACCATCATCGTAAGTGATCGCGCCCGTTTCGGCCCGCAGCTTCGAAATATCTATTCCGCGCTCTCCTTCCGACCCCACCGTTATCGGTAGCGTATAATCTTTGCCATCAATGCGGAGGGTCGCAGGAGCGGAGGTTGCCATATTCCGCCGAAACCAAGCCAATTCGCAGCCGCTTGCAAAGCAAACTTGCGACAACTTACCAACTCACGCGGATTATCTCCGCCAAGCTTTGCGCGGCAGCTGAACAAAAGCGTATCTGCTACGCCAACCGGACCACCTCGGCAAAATTCCTGTAGATCTGCAGACCTTTCGCCTGGCTCTTTTCCGGGTGAAATTGAGTGGCAAAACAGCGCCCTCGTCCAATCGCAGCGGCAAAGGCGCCACCGTAATCGCACTCGGCCAACAACAGCGAGGAATCCGCTGGGACACAGTGAAAGCTGTGCACAAAATAAAACGCTTCCCCATCTGCCGTGAGCCCCTTGGCCAGCGCGGACTCCGTCTGGACAAAACGAATCGTGTTCCAACCCATGTGGGGCACCTTGAGTGTTGGCGGGAGACGAAAACGAACAACTTTCCCGGAGAAAATCCCAAGTCCCTTCACATCGCCCTCCTCAGATCGATCGAACAATGCCTGCATGCCGAGGCACACGCCTAAGAATGGCCGGTCGCTCGCAATCCATTCGCGCACGCTCTCGTCGAGTTTCGTCGCCCGCAGCGCCGCCACGCAATCGCGCAGCGCGCCGACTCCGGGCAGAACCAACCCGCTTGCGTCGGTGGCAGCCAGTTCACCCGGAGTCCGCACGACGAGCGGCGAAGCACCGACCGCCTCGAGCGCTTTCGTAACGCTGCGCAGGTTGCAGATTCCGTTATCAATGACGGCCACGCTGACGGGCGGCTGTTCCGAGTTCAGGGTTTCGAGTTTCGAGTTCAGGTTGTCCTTTCGACCGAGTCCAAGTCTCCGCAGTCCCAACTCGGAACCCGGAAACCCTGGACTCGGAACAAAGAAGCAAGCTAGAGCTTGCCCTTTGTCGAGGGCAGTAAATCCGCCGCTCGCGGCTCAATCTGCGTCGCGACGTCGAGTGCCCGTGCGAGACATTTGAAAATGGCCTCGGCGACGTGATGCGGCTCTTCGCCATAGACCAACTGCACATGAAGGTTCGCACCGAGCGCGTTACTGAATGCCCTGCAAAATTCCTTCACCAGCACGATATTGAAATCGCGCACAAACATCGTGGGCGCCTCCGCTTCATAGACCAAATGCGGCCGCCCACCGACATCGATGACGATGCGTGCGAGCGATTCATCCATCGGCAAAATGAAAAATCCGTAGCGTTTGATTCCGACTTTGTCGCCGAGCGCGTCCTTGAACGCCTGTCCGAGCACCAAACCAACATCTTCGACCGTGTGATGATAATCCACGTCGGTATCGCCCGTCGCCTTGATCGTCAGGTCGAAAAGCCCGTGCTTGGTGAACAAGGTCAGCATGTGATCGAAGAACGGCACACCGGTGTCGATTTTCGCGGCTCCGCGGCCGTCAACCGCGACCGTCAGCACAATATCAGTCTCCGCTGTTTTGCGGGAGACGGTCGCTACGCGTTTGGAATTACTTTTTGCCATGCGTCGAGGTTTTCGAGGAGGACGCGCATTTCGTGGTCCGTACCGACGCTGATGCGGAGGAATGATGCGGTCAAGGCATGGCTCGGGAAGTACCGCACCAACACCTTGCGGGAGGAGAGAAATTCGTAGGCCGCCTTGGCGACGGCCGGCCCGGTTTCACCTCGCGCGTTTTTGGGTTCAGTGAAGATGAAATTCGCCTCGGATGGATACGTAAACCAACCCCATCCATGGGAAAACTGGCCTTCGCACACCTCGCGCGTTGCCCGAATCCGGTCAATGATCGTCTGATAATATTGCGGATCGCTCAGCGCGGCCAATGCGGCCGTTTGTGAGAGCCGGCTAACATTGTAGCTGTCACGGACGCGATCGAGAACATCAATGACACTCGGATGGCCCAGCGCGTAACCGACGCGAATTCCGGCAAGCGCGTAGGCTTTTGAAAATGTGCGGATGACCACGAGCCTTGGGTACTGCGCGAGCAAGGAAACGGCATTTTCGTCCGCGAAGGGAGCGTAGGCTTCGTCCACCACTAACAGGCCTTTAAATCCTCCCAGGACCGCTTCGATCTCGTCACTCCCAAAACCGACGCCCGTAGGGGCGTTTGGTGACGTAAGAAAAAAAACCTGTGCCGATGACGCGGCAATTCGATCGACGGGCAATCGCATCGAGCGATCGAATTCCAGGACTTCGCTGCGACCATTTTGAATCCCAATGAGCACGGGATAAAGCGAGTAACTCGGGAAGGTATAACCTGCAGCGGCATCGGCGCTGCAATACGCGCGGACGAGCAGATTCAAGATGTCATCGGAACCATTGCCGACGATCACGTTTCCTTCATGCAGCCCGTGATGCTCGGCAATCGCGACGCGGAGCGGCTCACTTTTGGGGTTGGGATACAGGCGGAGAGCTGCGCCATCTTCACCGATCTCGCGGTGCAATGCTTCGGCGACCCGCGGACTGGGCGGGTATGGGCATTCGTTAGTGTTGAGCTTGACCCAACCGGCTACGCCCGGCTGAAGGCCAGGCGCGTACGCATGCAGTTTTGCGATGTGCGGAAGGGCAAGAGAAGACGGACCGGCCATGCCGGGATGGCCGCAAAAAGCCGCGCCAGGCGCAAAGTAATTTTGGCTTACTCGCCTGAGCGCGGCCGGGAATTCACGTTATTCCGTCCGGATCTTCACGGATCGACCATGGGCATCCAGGCGTTCCATCGCTGCAAACGCCGCAACCACCGGCTCGCCTTTCTTAACGCTTTTCCTGTCGTACCGGACCACACTCGTGCGCCGCAGAAAATCCGCCACTCTCAAGCCGCTGAAGAATCGGCCCGCGCGGCCGGTCGGAAGAACGTGGCTCGGCCCTGCTGTAAAATCGCCGAGCGCCGTCGGCGTGTAATTGCCCACCATGATGGCACCGGCGGTGGTCACGGCTTTCGTGAGTTTTTTTTCCGCAGCCTCGTCAACGAGAAGCTCGAGGTGTTCAGGCGCGACGTAGTTCGCAATCTCCGCCGCTTGCGCCAGTGTTTTTACCTCTACGGCCAAAAATCCTTCGTGCAAAACGCGCCGGGTCTTCTCCGAACGCGTGATCATCTGCACCTGCGAATCCACTTCGGCTGCAATTGCGCTGATAACCGCAGCGGAGGTCGCAACCAGATAGATTTTCTCGCGTCCGGATCCGTGCTCAGCTTGTGCCAGCAGATCCGCCGCAGCGAAATCCACCCGCGCCGTTTCGTCCGCAATAATCATGAGCTCGCTCGGGCCCGGGAGACCATTGACGCCGACGATACCAAAAACCTGACGCATGGCCTCGCAGGTATACGCGTTGCCCGGTCCGTAAATTTTATCGACCGGCCGAATGGTCGTCGTCCCGTAAGCCATCGCCCCGATTGCCTGAACGCCGCCTACCCGATAGACTTCCTCGACGCCGAGCAGGTGGAGCGCAGCGAGCAGACCGTCGGCGATTTTCCCTTCGGAATTGGAAGGCGTAAACACGACGATCTCACGGCAGCCGGCGATTTTAGCGAGGGTAACGGTCATCAACACCGTGGATACGAGCGGGACCTGCCCGCCAGGCACATACAATCCGACGCGCTGGATCGGATCGAATTTTTCACCGACGTCCGCGCCATGCGAGTTTTTCGCGGACCAATCTTCCGGCACGCCGCGACGATTGAAAGCAGTGATGCTATCGCGCGCCGCGATCAGCGCACGGCGATCGGCGGACGGAAGGCGCTGTGACGCGGCTTCCAGTTCGGCGGGTTTTACGCGTAGGTCTCTCGCGCGAAGTTTTGCGCTGTCGAACTTTGCCGCGTAATAGACAACCGCTTCGTCGCCGCGCTCACGAACATCCGCCAAGATCGCAGCAACTGATTCGGTAATCTCGCGCGGCGCGAGAGCGCTGCGACAGAAGGCCGCAAGATCGGCGGAGAAAGTTTTGGAAGCGAAGTGAAGCGTGCGCATGTAGAACGTACAGATGAAAGGTCAACAGAGCCATGGACTCGCGTTTCATGCCATTACAATCATTTCATGGTCGGCAGCGGAACCGAGAAAAGTCTATCAGGAAGATCCTCATTTACGGTGATTTTTTCAAATGTGAGCCGTCGAACGGCCGTAACACGGTCAATCGTTTGCGACATAACGAGCACCTTTGGAAACCGGATGCCACCAGCGATCATTTCGCCCTCCTCCCGGACGTTATTTTCCGGCGTGCCCGTATAGACCAGTTGACCGGTCGCTTGATTAAAATAGCGGAAATAAACGAGCGAATCGCTATGATAAAAAGCTATCTTCTCGCACGGGATGCCATCGATCACCTCTGGTCCCTGATCTTCAACTCGCCCACGCACCAATTCAATCCCGCGGAAAAAAGCCAGATTCTGCCACACATCCGCTCTCAATTGTTTGACTTGCTCAACACTCAACTGCGCTTGTTGCCATCGTGCTGGATTATGAGCATCGATGGTCCGACGCCAGGCCTCATAATCGTCCAACGCGCTCACCTCAATCAGAGTGGGTGACGTGACTACGATGCGTTGCTGCGCGGGCTTGCGCAGAAAAATATCGATCGTCTGCTGGAGCTGCTTTGTCGGCTCAGTTGAGTCGGGTCCCACAATAATTCCCGTGTAGTGAAGCGATTTCACCGCGTCGAGCACGGCGTCAGGCGCGAGCCGCGCACGAGCCTTTGCAATGATCGTCGGTTCTGCGGCGGCCGACGCTTTGAAACCAACCGCGATCAAGCAGACCATTGTCAGGATGCGCGCGCAGGAGCCTTTCATCGGGGGAAGCTTGGACGAAATTCCTGGGTGAGGGAAGCTCGTGACGACGTCACCCACAAGAGACCGCGACTATAACTTGAGATAGCGCTTTTTCGGGATCGCGGGGAGTAGGCCGCGAGTTCGCTCGAGCTTCTATCCCGCCAGCAAGCTGTCTGCCTACTCCCATTCGATGGTGGCCGGCGGTTTTGAGCTGATGTCGAGGACCACACGGCTGACACCACGAACCTCATTGGTGATCCGGCTTGAGATTTTGCGCAGTAAATCATGCGGCAGCATTGCCCAATCAGCGGTCATCGCGTCGATGCTTTCAACGATGCGCAGCGCGATCACGTGATCGTACGTCCGCTCGTCACCAAAAACTCCGACGGTTTTCACCGGCAGGAAGACACAGAACGACTGCCACACTTTGTAGTAATATCCGGAGTTGATCATCTCTTCCTGCAAGACAGCGTCAGCGTTGCGCAAAATGGTGAGATTTTCCGCGGTGATCTCGCCCATCACCCGAACGCCGAGACCTGGACCGGGGAATGGCTGGCGCCAAACCACTTCCTTCGGCAATCCGAGTGCAGCACCGACTTTTCTAACCTCGTCCTTGAAAAGTTCCCGCAGCGGTTCGATGAGCTTGAGCTTCATCCGAGCGGGAAGTCCGCCGACGTTGTGATGGGTCTTGATGAGCGACGCGGGATTGTTCCCGATCGAGACACTTTCGATCACGTCAGGATACAGCGTGCCCTGTCCCAGAAAATCGGCATGGCCAATGGTCTTCAGCGCTTTTTCGAACACCTCGACGAACGTGCGACCGATGATCTTTCGTTTCTGCTCCGGCTCCGTGATTCCATTCAACCGTTTCAGGAAAAGCTTCGCCGCATCGACGACTCGGAGGTCGATATGAAAATGCTTCTTGTAGAGCGCTTCGACGTATTCGCGCTCGCCTTTGCGGATGAGGCCATTGTCGACGAAAACGCAGGTGAGTTGACGGCCAATGGCCTTGTGCAACAAAGCCGCAGCGACCGAGGAATCGACGCCGCCGGACAGACCCAAGATAACGCGGGACTTGCCGACTTTCGTCCGGATCTCGGCGACCGCGTGCGCAATGAAATCCTTCGTCGTCCAGTCCTGCCTGGCTCCGCAGATCTCGAGGAGAAAATTCCGAATCATGTCCACGCCACGCTCGGTATGAAAAACCTCCGGATGGAATTGGATCCCGTAGAACCGGCGCTTCCGGTCCTCAATCCCGGAGAATGGAGAGTTTTCAGAAATTGCCGTGGCGATAAACCCCGGGGGGAGCTTCGTTAGTTTGTCGCCGTGCGAATTCCAGATGCGGAGTCTGCGGGGCAGACCGGCAAAAAGTTTCCCGGGACGCTTGATGGTGAGATGTCCGTGCCCGTATTCGCGCTCTTTGCTGTGCTCGACTTCGCCGCCGAGGAAATAACCCATCAGCTGGACACCATAACAAATCCCCAGAACGGGAATCCCGAGAGCAAAAATCTCCGGATCGGGATGCGGAGCCGTCTTCGCGTAAACGCTCTGCGGTCCACCCGACAGGATGATCCCAACCACACCGTCCGCCCGGAGTTCGGCGGCCGGGGTCGAATAATGATAGATCTTGGAATAGATCTGACACTCGCGGATCCGGCGCGCGATGACCTGTGTAAGCTGTGAACCGAAGTCGAGGACGGCGATGGTTTGAGGCATGTGCGGCTTTGGAAACGGACAGCAGAACGCAGAGCGCACAGCGGGTGCAAGCGCGATTGCGGCCGACTTGCAGGGAAACGAACGACTCGGAGCGGTTGAATGCTCGGACCACGTTCGAGCGTCATCGCCGGCGCCGGCGATCGCAGACGGCGAGAGCTCAAACGGGCCGCGCGAAACGCCTGCATCTGCGTACGCGGCCAAAAAACTGTTGAGCGGTGGCAAAGCTTGCTCGCGGAGTTTGAAATTCAATGCAAACCGCGGCTGATCGGAGATGGGGTCCAGTTGCAGTGATAGTTTGAACTTACCGTTTCCCGTCATCAGTCCACTGGCATTGACCTTGGTGGGCAGCGGATCGCCATTCGCCTTCGGACGATTCTGCAGGTCCTCACCACAACTTGGACGTGCTCGACTGCCACATCAACGTTCGGCTGATGGGATGACTGCTTTTCAGGAGCTGCCGCACACGATCGGCGGCTGCTCGTGAGTGGCACGATCGCTGCGATGGATACGTCCGCCGCGATGCGCGCAAAAAAAATAGGCGCCCGAAAATCGGGCGCCTTATTTCAGATACCGCCGCCTCTCTTCATTGACGACACAAGGCCGCAATGAAGAGAAGCGAGGCGAAGCGAGAGCCGCTTACTTCTTCTTCTTGGCGGCTACTTTCTTCTTCGGAGCTGCTTTTTTCGGGGCTGGTTTGGATGATTTCTTTGCCATTTGTTTTTTTGGTTTTGCTGCGGTTGTGTGCACCGACGGTATAGTTGTCCCGTCGACACACTCGTACTTAGCGCGCATTACCGGAGCTTGTAAACCGTAGATGGTGCAGTAGCTGGAAAAAGTTTTCGGCGCAAAACCGGGCTCGGATCGCGTTCCGCTGGGTTGTCAGCGAAAAAATCTGCGAAGCAAATCGACTCACGATCCAGTCGTCGCATCGCTCGTTGAAATCAAATTCTCCCTCGTAGCGATCACAGTTTGAATCGTGTTCTTCTATCGTGACGCGCCACGAACTCGCATCTTTTGCGGTCCCGCCTCAAGCGATCAAGGAGATGCTGGTCATTTCAGAGCGCGCGCAGAGCCGCACCGAATTTCCTTCGAGAGCAGCGTTGTTGGCGGCGCGAAGTGTACGTCGGCCATTCAGAAATCCACCCGAGCCGCCAATAATGCTAACGCGCGTAAGCTCCGATTTTCGATGTGTAGGCGTATTCACATTTCAACTTTTTATTTGGAAGCGTCACCTTCAGCGCTTCAGGAAGCACGCGGCCAGCATTGAGGTCGATTGCGCACGCGACGCATGCATCAACCGATTCTCCAGATCCTAGTGCTCTCGCTCACGAACCTCATCCGCGATTCAGAGAAAGGTGCTGAGCGCCAATATCAAAATCGCGAGATTACACCAGACGAGTCCTCACACGTTGCGAATTCGATCACGCCAATTGTCCCATCTTGTCGTCATGGCCACCAGAATTTTGATGAAATCCAGCCTGCTGGCGAATAAGCGGGCCGTTTCCTAACAATCAGAGCGAAGTCTCTGACTGCTCTAAAACTTCAGCCTCGTGTTCTCATGCCCACAACGCGGGCACTTCGCGAGTTCCGTACCAACGAGCGCCGTGTACAGCTGATCACAGCGGATACAATGAAACGTCGTTTTGCGTCGCTCACGTTCGAAAGTGCGATGATCGCGACGATCGTACCATAGCCAGAGGCTCAGGAACACGATCGCGACGAGCGTGCAGTAGACAACCGTGGCGGTAGTGAAGCCAAACATTGCAATTAGAGGACCGGCGATTGTAGGACCGCACCTCCAATCCGCCACCAGAAAGAGTCTGTCTCCCGCGAGGTCCGTGGCCACCAAGTAGTCTGATACACCGCCCCGAGCGCGTAGCCTTTCCTTTCGATGATAGCCGCGCGTGTAAACGAGTGGACGAACCATCACTCGCTCACCTGACTGTGCGAAAACTCAGTCATTTCCGAATTGAACCGAAGGTTGCGCGCTCGCCGCACAACGGTCCCCGACCACGGACGTAGCGTGGCGACCACGCTACCTACCCCAAACGCTGAGTTTTCACACAAGCTTGTCACGCTCGCAGCTACGATTAGTCCAAAAGGTACGGGCGATCGGTGTGAGGAGATTGCTCCCCTTTTACTAGAGCGCACATCTTTGTGAGCGATATCCAACAGGGGTGCCGATTTTGGCACGCAAAAAAAAGCGTGCCGACTTTCGTCGGCGCGCTTTGGAAACACGGGAGCGAACGAGCCTACAATGGACGGGCGCTTACTTCGTCTCTGGAACGGCCTCCGGAGCAACTGCGGGAGTCTCGGGAGTTGCGGCGGCGGGAGCAGTCTTCGCTTTCTTAGACTTGGCCGGCTTCCTGCCCTTCGACTTTTTGTAGCCAGGATCGTCTGCCTTCACGAACTCGATCAATGCCATTTCGGCGGCGTCGCCGAGGCGCTGCTGGCCGAGTTTGTAGATGCGCGTGTACCCACCATTGCGATTCGCAAATTCCTTGTAGGTTTCGTTGAATAGCTTCGTGACAGCGGTTTCGTTGCGCACGTCGCTCAACGCAAGACGGCGGAGGTGGATGGCGTCCTTCTTTTCGGTCTTCGCCGCAGCCTGTTTGGCCTTGGTGATGACTTTCTCAATGAAAGGACGGAGCGCTTTGGCCTTGGCCAAAGTGGTCTCGATGCGACCGTGCTCAATGAGCGAAGCGGCCATATTGGAGAGCATTGCGCGGCGATGCTCGACGGTCACGCCGAGTGAGGCGTGATGTTTATTGTGACGCATTGGATGGTTGGGTTAGTCGGCTCCCGATCGGCAATCCGGTCGCAGCGTAGAGCGGCAGCGGACGGCGCGAGAGCTGAAATTAGTAGCGAGTAGTGAGTAGTGAGTAGCGGGTAGCGAGTAGAACGGAGGCAAGACTCGCGAACACGAATGCTCGCTACTCGCTACCCACTACTTTGCCTCAGGCTTCCTTCTTCGTATCGAGGAGTCGCTCGTCGAACTTCATGCCAAGCGAAAGGCCGAGGGCCTCGAGCTTCTCCTTGATTTCGTTGAGGGACTTTTTGCCGAAATTACGGTACTTGAGCATCTCTTGCTCGGTCTTCATCGCCAGCTCGCCAACGGTCGTGATATTCGCGTTGTTGAGGCAGTTGGCGGCGCGGACCGAGAGTTCGATTTCGTTGACCGACATGTTCAGGAGCTTGCGAAGCTTGTTCTGCTCTTCGCTGACTTCGGACTGCTGATTCTCGAATTCGTAGGTCTCTTCGCTGACGCGATCGAAGACATCGAGGTGATGCTTCAGAATTGAAGCCGATTGCTTGAGCGCGTCGTCGGGCGTGATACGACCATCGGTCCAAACCTCGAGCACGAGTTTGTCGTAATCGGTGATCTGTCCGACGCGCGTGGCTTCGACGGAGTACTTCACGAGGCGCACGGGAGAAAAGAGCGAGTCGATCGGAATGACGCCGAT
>DAITQE010000030.1:0-13371 GCA_036833235.1 Opitutus sp. | reverse complement strand
GACGCGCACGGCCCGGCGGGCCGGACAGGAAATTGCCCTGACTCCGCGCGAGGTCGATGTCCTCGAGTATCTGTTGCGCTATCAGGAGCAGATCGTAACTCGTGAGATGCTGGAACGCGATGTGTGGAAACAAATGCACCGGCTCACGTCCCTCGACAACGTCATCGACGTCCAGATCGGCCGGCTGCGCAGGAAAGTCGATAACGAGGGCGCCGAGCGGCTGATCCATACCATCCGCGGCGTCGGTTATCGCCTCGGGACGGGGGCGCCATGAACGGCTGGCAACACCGTGGTACGCTCCGTTTCCGGCTTGCCCTGTGGTACGGCATCGTCGGCGCTCTGCTGTTCGCGGCATTCAGCGTAGTGCTGTACCTCTACGTCCGCGAACGCATGGCCCGGCCGCTCGATCATCAGCTCCGCCGTGATTTGGACGAAGTGGGCCGTCGACTTGAAGTGACCGCAGACCGGCGGCTGCTTTGGAATGGACGCGAGCTGAGCGACAACACTCCGTGGACGACGCAGTATCCCTGGTTCGAGTTGTGGGACGAAAACAGTGTTCTGGTGCGCCGGCTCTGGCCTTTCTCTGAAAACGGCGCGCAACAGGTTCTGACCGCCCCGGCGCCGGGGCGCGAAACCATTTCTGTTTTTAACGTTTCACCAGATTTGCGACTGCGCGTGCTTTCCGTCCCCTATCGCCTCGCGGGAAACGAAAAGGACTGGATGATTCGGATGATGCGGGTGCACGAACCCGTCGCTGACGCGCTTGGCGCCTTGCGCTGGATTATTTTCATCGCGTTGCCGATGAGTGCGACGCTGCTCGTTATTGGTGGATACACCATCACGCGCAAATGGTTGATGCCGCTCGGCCGCATGGCCAAAGCGGCGAACAGCATCACCGCCGATAATCTCAGCTTGCGGCTTCCCGTGGAGAATCCCGACGACGAAGTCGGCCAGCTCGGCACACGTTTCAACACCACGCTCGATCGCCTCCAGGCGGCCTTTATCGCACTCGATCAGTTTGTCGCCGACGCATCGCACGAGTTGCGCACGCCGTTGACGACTCTGCGCAGCGTCGGCGAGGTCGGCCTGCGCCGTGGCCGTTCGGTCGAGGAGTATCGGGAAATCATCGGGAGTATGCTCGAGGAGGCCGAACGGCTGCAGCGCCTGGTTGGTCGTCTGCTCGAACTCGCTTCGGCTGAGAGCGGTGCGGCGTGCGCCCATCGCCTCGAGTTGTCGCTGGACGAATTCGTTCAACAGAGCGTGGAAGACCTGAAGATCCTCGCCGAGGCGAAAGATCAGCGTATCCTGGTCGAGGCCGACAAATGCGGCACGCGGACGGATGCGCTTCTCTTGCGCCCCGCTCTCCAAAATCTCGTCGATAACGCGATCAAGTTTAGTCCAAGCGGCTCGACTATTCGCGTGCAGCTCACCGCGCACGAGAAAGAGATTGAAATCGCGGTCAGCGATGAAGGGCCGGGCATCAGTGTCGAAAGCCAGGCGCATTTGATGAACCGATTTTTTCGCACGGACCCCAATCGCGGTCGCGCCAGTGGTGGCTTCGGCTTGGGGCTTTCCATTACCAAAGCCTATATGCGAATGCTCAACGGCACGCTCGCCTACCAAAGCCGTACTCCGACCGGGAGCACCTTTCGGTTGGTGTTTCCGCGGCACTGAAGTGAAGTCGAGAACCGCTTTTCTGCGCAATTGCTGGGGCGGAGATATTGAATACGACCTCCGGCATTAGTGTTCGTTACTGAAAATTACCGCCTAAACGAATTGCGGAATTTGGATAATGGATAATTCCGCCGCGGCTTCGTGTCGCCAGTCTCGACTAATTTCTGTCTTTTGCCGGCTCATCCCATTCGTCCTGGTCAAGCGTAATTGCCGCCGTCATACGCTGCTCCACGGCGGCGACGAGTTGGTGGGCGATGCCACTCCACGTGAAGAGGCTGCGCGCTTTCTGTGCGCCCATGCGCGATAGACGGGTTCGCAATCGCGGATGGCGGAAGATTTTGGCCATCGTGATGCCGAGGTCCTCGCGATCGAACGGATCGGCGAACAACGCGTGTCGTCCGAACGACAATGCGCGGTAAAGTCCGCCATGCACCGTCACGACCGTCGGCGTCCCACACGCCATGGCTTCGATCGCGGTCATGCCAAACGGCTCATAACGACTGCACAGCACGAACACGTCCGCGGCGCGATAATAGTCAGGCAAGTCGGCGTTGGCGACGAACGAGCCGAATTGAATGCGATCGCCGTAGCCGGTGTCCGCTGCTCGTTGGCGCAATTCCGCGAGCAGTGCTTGCTCGTGCATATTCATGCCGGTGCCGCCAACCGCGAGGTGCAGCACGGCTTTGGGCTCACGCGCCGCGACGAGGGTGAACGCATCGATCAGCAGATCGTAACCCTTGTTGCGCGCGAGTCGCCCGAGCGCGAGGATGACCTTTCCGTTGAATCCAAGGCGCGTCCGGATGGTGGCGCGCGAAGCCTCGCCGACGGGATAGAACCGGTGGTCGTCGTATCCCGGTGGAACCATCCGCACCTTGGCGGCGGGGACGTCGTAGTCACTAACGAGGAGATCCAATTGCGGCGGAGTCGTTGCTACCAGGAGGTGGCAATCCGCGTAGAGTTTCCGCTCTGCTTCGATCCGCCGCTCGAAATTGTAGCGCTTTTCAAACTTGGCCTTGCTGTCGGGAAAATCCGAAAGCATCTGCCGCCGTTTCCAGAGACCAAGCGAGTGCGGCGTGTGAATGTGCGGAACGTCGAGCACCTCGCTCAGGTGGTGAGCGGCGAGGCCGGCGTCCCAATAATGGCTGTCGATAAATTTGTAGATCAGGCCGTGACGTTCGATGAAGCGGAGCGCGTGCTCGTTCCACTCGGGGAGCGAGTCGCTCAAATATTCCTTCGGCAAAAACTGCGTTCCGCCGCAGGGCATGCGGATGATCCGCACCCGCTCGGCGACGTGCTCGAGTTCTGGCTGCTGTTCAAAACGACGGGTCCAGATGTCGACCTCGTGCCCAAGCAGCGCGAGCTTCTTGGCGAGTTCGAGGACATAGACGACCTGGCCGCCAGTGTCAGCCGCGCCGAGCGGAGGATTTGCCGCCACATAGCCGTGTGTTGAAATCATCGCGATCCGCGGCAACGGACTGTTCGCCGCAAGAACCTCGGGCGAGGGGGCGCGCGATCGTCTCAATCGCAAGATTTTTGTTGAAACCGGCTCGAGCGACGTTCGGTTGACCTGGCGCTTGGAAATTGAATCTAGGACCACACTCCAGTGAATGCGTCCACGGTGCTGCTCGCGAGAAACGGCACCTGACATTTTTGTCATGCCAGAGGACGAGCCAGGCCATCAAACCGCTGGCGCTTCTCCCGGCGGTGAACTGGCGGAACCGTGCAGCCAGCGGGCGGGTCTGCGGTTTACTTTTCAGATTCATCGATCACGACAAACTGGCTGTGGCCCTCGCGCCAGAGGAGAACGGTGACCTTCGGTCCCTTGATTTCCTCGCTGAGGCGTACCGCTTCTTCCGCGTTCTTCACGGGCTTGCGATCCAGCGAGAGGATCACATCGCCTTCGTGTAAACCCTGACGCGCCGAGGCGGAGTCTGGATCGACGCTAATGATGAGGGCACCTTGGATACGCGCGGGAATCTGGAATTGCTCCCGCGCGTCCGCCGAGATGTCGTCGACCCCAACACCGTTGAGCACGCCGACATCGTTGCCGTGTTCGCCGCCGCCACCCGTGCGGGAGGACCCTTGGTCGGTCCGTCGCGTCAGGGTTGCGCTGGCGGTCTGCGGGTGGCCGTCCCTCAGGTACTGCACGGTGATTTTGGTCTCGGGCGCGAGCTGACTGATGACGAGGAGCAATTGGCGCGGATCGCGAATCTCGGTGTCATTGATTTTCGTGATCACGTCGCCGGTTTGCAGGCCCGCTTTTTCGGCGGCGCTCCCTGGCGTGATTTCGGCGACCAACGCGCCGTGGTCCGTGCCGAATTGCGTGGCGAGCTCGGGGCTGAGGCGTTGAGGCGCGACGCCAAGAAAGCCGCGGCTCACGCGGCCAGTGTTGACGATCTGTTCCACGGCGGCACGCACGAGATTGATCGGCACGGCAAAACCCACACCGGCGAAGCCGCCCGTACGGCTGAGAATGGCGGTGTTGATGCCGACGACACGTCCGGCCGTATCGATCAACGCCCCGCCGGAGTTGCCCGGATTGATGGCGGCATCAGTCTGAATGAAATTCTCGATTTCTTCGATGCCGAGATTGCCGCGGCCCAGTGCGCTCACGATTCCGCGGCTGACGGATTGGCCTACGCCAAAGGGATTGCCGATCGCAAGCACCGAGTCACCGACTCGCAGTTGGTCGCTGTCGCCCAAAGTCGCTGGTTTCAACGGCTCGTCGGGTTTGATTTTGAGCACGGCGATGTCCGCCAGGGAATCGGTGCCGACGACCGTGGCGTCATAGCGCTTGTTCGATTCGCCGATGGAAACCTTCACGTCGTCGGCGCCGTTCACGACGTGATTGTTCGTCAGAATGTAGCCCTCCGTGGTAATGACGACGCCGGAGCCGAGACCCTGTTGCACGCGATCGGGCAGACGGTTGCCGTGGTTTTCGGGGACATTGAAGAAGCGGCGGAACGCGGGGTCGTGGAAAAACTCGGGCATTTGTTGCCCTCGAATTTTCTTCGTCGAGTAAACGTACACGATGCTGTCAGACGTTCGCTCGACAATCGGAGCATAGCTTACATGTTCGGGCGCGTCGCGGTCGATGGGTTTTTGGTCGACCTGAAGTTTGAGCGGAGGACGGTCGGCGGTTTTTTCATTCGGTGGCGTAGCGGCGTAGATGCCGGGAAGAAATGCGAGGCAAACGGCGAGTTGCAGGACAATCGCTCCGCTGGAGCGAGAATGTGTGATGGAACGGAAGGAGATTTTCATGAGGAATAAGCGCTGTAGTGAGGGAGCGGTGACGACCGGGGTCTCGCCGGACGGAAGATAATCGAACTCGAGAGTGCTGGCAATAGGGAGTGGGTTGAGCGAGTCATCGGGCGAGGATTGTCCGCGATATCGGCATTGCGCCTGAGACGAGGTTGAGCGCGGCGTGGAGTTCGTCGGAACCCCTCGGACTTGAACTAGTCATTCAAAGAGCAGTTGATTGCGCGGGCCACGCTGGTGGCTCACGCCTCGTGCGAGAAAGGAAGAGCAACGATGAAATCAAAACTAGGGATGATCGCGGAAGGAGTTCACCGGACGAAGGTGTAGCCATGTATGACCATTAAACTCGATGGGAAACGCGCGCTCGTGACGGGCGCCAGTTCTGGAATCGGCGAAGCCGTGGCTCGCGCGCTGGCGGAGTCGGGCGCGAAAGTGGGCGTGCATTATCGGACTCATCCTGAACCCGCGGACGCCTTGGTCGCCGCGATCAAAGCCGCCGGTGGCGAGGCCATGACACTACAATGCGATGTGGCGCGCCCAGAGACCGTCGCGACGATGTTCGAGCAAATGGATGCAAAATGGGGCGGCATCGATATTCTCATCAACAATGCAGGAATTGACGGTCAGCGCGCGCTCGGTTGGGAGGTGGACCTCAACGCCTGGCGACAGGTGATCGAGGTGAATCTGTTTGGCGCGTTCTACTGCGCGCGCGAGGCGCTGAAGCGGATGGTGCCGCAGAAAAGTGGCGTGGTGCTCAGTATGAGTTCAGTGCATGAGGAGATCGCGTGGTCCGGCTACAGTGCGTACACGTCGAGCAAGGCGGGACTGAGCATGATGACAAAATCGCTCGCCCAAGAAGCGGCGCCGCACGGCGTGCGCGTGCTGGCGGTGGCGCCCGGCGCAATCAAAACACCCATCAACCGCGCCGTCTGGAGCGATCCCGAGGGACTCAAAGATCTGTTGAAAAAAATCCCGCTGAACCGGATGGGCGAGCCCGAGGAAGTTGCCCGCATGGTGGTCGCACTGGTGTCCGACGTCGGGTCCTATGTCACCGGACGGACGGTCTTCGTTGACGGAGGCATGACCGATTATCCCAGTTTTGCCGAGGGCGGCTGAACTTTTGTCATGGTTTTTTCATGGTGTCATCTCCGATGAAATCGACTGAATCCTCCTGTGCGTTTGGCGCACCCGGGATCGAGCCGCGCTGGACTTCCAGCGCGAAGGACGGCATCGGCACGGCCTATTCCTCGCTTTCGAACCTCTGGTTCACGCTGAGCCATGGCACCGTGAACGAAATCTATTTTCCGCACGTCGATACCCCAAACACCCGGGACCTGCAATTTCTCATCACCGACGGCGAGACCTTTTGCCACGAGGAGAAACGCGATCTGAATCACCAACTCGAATACCCCGCGCAGAACGCGCTGCTCTATCGGTTGACCAATACCGACTGCGGCGGGCGTTACCGAATCATCAAGGAGATCATCGGCGAGCCCCACTCGTCGGTGCTCCTGATGCACACGCGGGTGGAAATCAAGGACCCGGCGCTGCGCGGCAAACTGCGGCTTTACGCGCTGCTGGCGCCGCATTTGAAGGTGACGGGCAAACACAATTGTGCACGAACTCACGAGGTCGGTGGCCGCAACCTCATCCATGCGCACCGCGAAAACATTCACCTCGTGTTCGGCTGCAGTCCGGATTTTACGCGCCGTTCGGTCGGCTATGTCGGAGCGAGTGACGGCTGGCGTGATTTGATGGACAATTTCAAAATGGATTGGGAGTTTGAGCGTGCGGAAAACGGCAACGTGGCGCTGATGGGTGAGATCGATTTGTCGCACGGGCTCGAGTTCACGGTCGGCGTGGCATTTGCGTTCAGTGCCCACAGCGCGTCAACGAAGCTGCTCCAGGCGTTTGGCACGCCCTTTCCGCAGCAGCGAGAAAGATATGTCGAGCAGTGGCAACGCGCCCGAACGGAACACGATCTGGGGCCGCACACGGGTGATGGCGCCTCTCTGGCGCGCCTCAGTCAATGCGTGCTGCGCGCGAGCGAGGACAAGTTGTACCCCGGCGCGTCGGTCGCATCGCTCAGTATCCCGTGGGGTGAGACGAAGGACGATCGCGACCGCGGCGGCTATCATTTGGTATGGACGCGCGATATGGTGAACACCGCCACGGCGTTGCTCGCCTGCGGCGATTTCGAATCCCCTTTGCGGGCGCTGATCTGGCTGGCGGCGGTCCAGGGCGCAGATGGGGGGCTGCCGCAGAACTGCTCGATTTCCGGCGAGCCGTATTGGCAAGGAATTCAACTCGACGAAGTCGCCGCTCCCATTCTGCTCGCGTGGCGTTTGCGCCAGGCGAACGCGCTGCGGCAATTCGATCCGTGGACGCTGATCGCGCGCGCCGCCAGTTATCTCATCCAGCACGGACCAGTGACCGGGCAAGAGCGGTGGGAAGAGAACGCAGGCTACTCGCCATCAACTCTGGCCACGATCATTGCCGCGCTGGTCTGCGGGGCAGAATTCGCGCAGGAACGCGACGAGCAGGACACGAGCGCATTTCTGCTGGCGTACGCCGACTGGCTGGAAACGCATCTCGAAGCGTGGACGATGACTACGCAGGGAAACCTTTTGCCGGGTAAACCGCGTCATTATATCCGGATTACACCCGCGGCGCCCGATGGATTTGTCGCCGCCTGGCCGGATACGGCCGAGATCGATCTCGCCAACGGCGGCGGAAGGCACCCGGCGCGCGACATCGTGAGCGGCGACTTTCTCCAACTGGTCCGGCTCGGCATCCGCGACGCGCGCGATCCGTTAATACTGGATTCGGTCGCCGTGCTCGATCACGTCCTCAAACGCGATCTGCCGCAGGGGCCGTGCTGGCGGCGGTATAATTATGATGGTTACGGTCAAAAGGCGGATGGCGGGGCGTTTGACGGCCTGGGTGTAGGTCGCTCGTGGCCCTTGCTCACGGGCGAGCGCGGTCATTATGAACTGGCAGCCGGCGGCGATCCGTTACGGTTCATTACAGCGATGGAGGGATTCGCCAACGAGGGCGGCATGCTGTCGGAGCAGGTGTGGGATGCCGATGATTTGCCGGACGGGAGAATGGTGTGCGGTGGCCCAACCGGCGCCGCGATGCCCCTTTGTTGGGCGCATGCGGAATATCTTCTATTGGCGCGGAGTCGGAAGGACGGGAAATGTTTTGATCAACCCGCGCCCGTTTACCGGCGGTATGTCGAAGCCAGGACGAAAAGTACGCTCGAAATCTGGACCTTGGCCCATCCCTTGCCGCGAATCGCGACGGGGAAGACGCTCCGCATCATCGCGCCAACCTCCGCAACTCTCCATTGGAGCACCGACGGCTGGACGACAATCCACGATGATGAACTGCGGAGCACGGGATTGAACTGCTGGTACATCGATGTGCCTTCGTCAGGCCTCGCGAGTGGGGCGGTGATCGTATTCACTTTCCGGTGGCAGGACAAATGGGAAGGTCGCGACTTCAGCGTGACGGTTGAGAACTTAGAATCACCCCCTTGCGGGTCCACAGCGGTAGAAAATAGATGAACTAAAAGAATGGCGAAGCATCCTCGGTCGAGCGGCGCGTTTATCCTTGACCGGCTATCGTGGTGATATCACAAAGCTATCTTAAAATCCTGCATTCATCATGAGCACCTCGGTCTCGTCGTCCTCGCATTCTGTCTCATCGGAAAAGCTTGTCCGCGCTGTGAACGGCTGGCTTTTCCTTCTGGTCACCATCGCCACGTACGCCGCTGGAATCTACGTCCTCGTGACCACCGTTGGAAACGCCACCTCTCACCATGGCGGAGTGACCAACCCTTCTGACGCATTGTTTGGCGTGCTTCTATTGTTGGTGGCCGTGGTCTTCTCCTGCGGCTTTTTCACGCTGCAACCTAACGAAGCCGCGGTGCTCCTCCTTTTCGGAGCTTACCGAGGCACGGTGCGGCAATCAGGATTCTTGTTTACCAATCCGTTTAACAAGAAACATAAAATCTCCCGGCGCGCCCGCAATCTCAACGGAGACAAGCTCAAGGTGAACGACAAGCGCGGCAATCCCATCGAGATCGCCGCAGTCGTTGTGTGGCGCGTGCAAGACACGGCTCAAGCGATGTTCGACGTGGACAGCTACGAAAATTACGTCCGAATTCAAAGCGAGTCGGCGGTCCGTCACGTCGCCAGCAGTTACGCCTATGACGACGGCGAGCCAAACGAACTCACGCTCCGCGGCGGCAGTGACGAAATCTCGGCTGCGCTGACCCGCGAATTGCAGGACCGCCTCGCCAAAGCGGGAGTGCAAGTCGAGGAGGCACGCCTGACGCACCTGGCCTACGCGCCCGAAATCGCGCAAGCGATGCTCCGCCGTCAGCAAGCGGAGGCCGTGATCGCCGCTCGTCAGAAAATCGTGCACGGCGCTGTCAGTATGGTTGAGATGGCACTACGCGAGCTCTCCGAGAAGAAGGTGGTCAATCTCGATGAGGAACGGAAGGCCGCCATGGTGTCCAATCTCCTCGTTGTGCTCTGCGGGGAGTCAGAGGTGCATCCGGTCGTCAATACCGGCACCCTGTATAACTGATCAAGCGCCGCTGACCGGCTTTATGGCAGCTGACGAGCGGAAGTCATTTCTCCTCCGGGTTGACCCTGCGCTCTGGGCCGAACTGGAGGCATGGGCAGCGGATGAACTCAGAAGTGTCAACGGCCAGGTGGAGTATCTGCTCCGCCAGGCGGTGCAAAAGCGAAAAAAGACCCAAGCCGCCGCGGAGGAAAGCGATTCAGACCGGAAGCGGTGAACGCGACAGTGGGCGTCAAGGCCTAGGTCTTTTGTTTGGAATGGAATCTTGTAGCCTGCCAGCTTGCTGGCGCGATTGAAGCGCGAGCAAGCTCGCGGCCCACCACGTAACGGATTGCGCCATCAACGTGGCGTTAACGCGTATTAATCGACTGCTGTTTCACATCCGCGTCCGGTTCAAGGCTGAACGAGATTGGTTGCTGCATGAGGGTCTTGACGGCTTTTCCTCTGGCGTTTCCAGGGAGGAATTTCCAACTGCTGACTGCCTTCACCGCCGCCTTGCCGAACAACGGGTCGGTCGCCTTCACGACTTTCGCGGCGGCGACGTCTCCCTTCGCCGTTACGACAAGAATACGTTTGGGATCAGCGGTGTAATCGAAGCGATGACCGAGGAGTTCAGTGTTGCCGCGGAGGTAGCGCCGTTTTCGAACTTTCGCCCAGGCCGAGAACAGCCCGAGCGTGAGCAACGTCAGCAGCGTATTTACAATCCAGATGCGGAAGTACTCCCGCGCATCGCCGTGAAACTGAAAGGCCGCTGCGACCGGCGGATTCGGCGTCTCGATCGCCGACGGGGCATCGACGAGCGCCGGTTCCGCGATCAACGGAGGCTCCGGCGACAGAGGCTCAGGCTGAAGCGAATCGCTGGTATCCACCGCTCAACAGACAACGCCGGCAATCTGGACTGCCTGCAAACTCAATCGCAGACCACACGCGCACGAGCGAGTGGAGTTCGAGCCCACGTAGGTGGTGCGCTCGCCGCACCACGTTGCGCGACGAGCGCGCAACCTACATTGCGGAATCCGGTCTTTTGCTCCCGTCGCACTTTGCCTCTGGTCAAGCGCGGGTCGCGGGCCAATCCTGCGCGGCTTATGAGCCGCGAGATGTGTTACCGTTGTTTTTGGCCGAAGCCACTCTGCTGGTGCGGTTCCATCACGCCCATGCAGACGCGCACGAAATTCGTGTTCCTCATGCACCCGTACGAATTCAAGCGCGTGAAAGCGGCCACCGGCCGGCTCACGCACCTTTGTCTTGCCGACAGCGCGATCCACATGGGCATCGGCTTCGACAAAGACGAGACTGTGCAGGCGTTGATTAACGATCCGAACAATTTCCCGGTGCTGCTTTATCCCACGAGCGGAGCGCGCGATCTTTCGAAGGGAGAACTGCACGCGCCCGATTTCGACGGCCGGCGACTCGTAGTGTTTTTGCTCGATGCGACGTGGCGACTCGTTCGCGCGATCTGGCGCGCCAGTCCGAGCCTTCAACGATTGCCGCGTATCATGTTTTCAAACGCGACGCCGAGCCGATACGTGATCAAACAGCAGCCGGAAGCGGGCTGCCTCTCGACGCTCGAAGCCACGCACGAGTTGCTGGTCGTTCTCGAGCGTTCTGGACTCGACCACTACACGCTCCCGGAGCAATTGCTCGGGCTTTTCCAACGCATGCAGGATGTCCAGCTCCGTTGCATCGCCGAGGCCAAACGCTCAGGCATTCGCCGTCGTGCTCTGCGTGAACCGCCTGATTTTTCGTCACTCGGCCCGCGAACCGCTGCGAAACGACGACGAATTTTTCCCGATACGACCAAACGTCCAGACGCGCGTGATCAGATGCCGCCGTACCAGGACGAACCATTTTGAATGCTACCGTGCTCACCGCCATCATCAAACTCGTCGCGCACGACGGGCGAACGTTGCGCGGCGAGCGCGCAACCTACAACGGATATAGTCGCTCTCTGAAGATCCCTTTTTCTTCGGTGTGAGCCGTTGTTTCCGACTGCATGCGCTCGGTTCCGTGCAACGTCTTCCCGCTCGATGCGTCTACCTGGGATGCTTTCTCTCCCCCGTTACTCCGTTTGGTTCATTCTCCTGCTGCCGTTCGCGGCCGCCGCGGGGCCTTTTCCGAAACCCGAACCGGGAAAAGCGTTCGCCGAGATGAAAATCTACGACGCGGCCGGTCATCCGTGGCGCGCCGCTCGCGAAGATTGGGCGGGCGCCCGCCAGCGTGTCCTCACCGATCCGGCTTGGTCCGCGTGGTTGACGAAGGAACGTGCCGCCGTCGATACCTGGATCTCGACGCATCGCGACCGCATCGAGTGGGTCGCCGGTTGGTCGCACGACGGCGTAAGCCCGAAGGACGGCTCGCATCTGCTCTGGGTCGATAAAATTCCCCGCGAACAAATCCAGTTCTTCGCCAGCCCGTCCGATCCTCATGTCGAGATCACCCCAAAGATTTTCGCGTGGTGGGTCGTGGGTTTTCGCGGAAAACACGCCGACATGCTGGTGCGCGCAGCGCGACTCTTCCAGCTAACCGGCGACGAACACTACGCGGTCTGGGCGTCCGGCCAGTTGGATTTTTACGCGGAGAATCTGCTTAAGTGGGAACCGCATCGCGAGGGCGCGCGCCTCTTTTGGCAGACGCTCACCGAGGCTTCGAACCTCGTGAAATACGCCGAGGTCGTGCGCCGCCTCGGCGAATTCGCCCCAGCCGAACGGCGTCAGCGGTGGCGGGAGAAATTTTTCCAGCCCGAGGTCGCCGTGCTCAACGCGAATTTTCAAGCGATTCACAACATCGCCACGTGGCAGCGCTGCGCTGTCGCGCAGGTGGCGCTCACCTTCGGCGACGATGCGATGTGGCGCGAGGCCATCGATGGTCGCTATGGACTGCGCGCGCAGATGGCGCAGGGCATTACCAGCGATTATCTCTGGCAGGAGCAGTCGCTCGGCTACAATAATTTCGTCGTCAACGCGGTTCTCACGCTCTTCACGGCCGCGGGCGTCGCCGGCCGCGCCGATGAACTCGCGACCGAAATGTCGCTCGCGGAAAATCTCATGCTGAGCCCGAGCTACCTACGTTTCCCGGATGGCCATTTGCCCAATCCGGCCGACAGCGCTGGCCGGCCCAGCGCGCCGAATCGCGCATTGTTCGGCGCGGCTTATCGCGTGTTTCCCACGCCGCTCGGCCTCGAAGTGGTCGCAGAGCGCCGCGATTGGGACACACTCCTCGATCCGCCGCCTGCGCCGCCACGGGCCTCGGCTTTGCCGGTCGTTACGAGCCGCAATCTCGAAAGCACGCGGATGGCGTTGCTCCTCTCCGGCCCGTGGCAGTTGTTTTTCCACTACGGCCAGCTCACGCGTTCGCACACGCAGGCGGAGGCGCTGAATTTCTCCGCGTCGTTCAACGGCGTCGATATCACTCACGACACGGGGACGGTCGGCTACGGCTCGCCGCTGCACAAGGGCTACTACACGCGCGGCGCGAATCACAACGTGCCGCTCGTGAATGGCGAAGGCGAAGACCTCGGACCGCTTGCCGAGCGGCGCGAGTGGGTCGTCGAGGCCGGTGATCCGCAGTCTCCGTTACGCGGAGTATTGCTTTCTTATTCGGCTGAGCCCGCGCGCGTGAGCGCGGCCCAGCCGCACTATCGCGCCGATGCGCAGGCGAAGCGCACACTCGCGATCGAGGGCGATTCGCTAGTCGATACCGCGACGATCACCACGAGCAGCGGGAGTGACCAACATCTCGGTCTCGCGTTTCACCTGCAGGGCAAAGCAAGGTTGCCGACGGCGTTCGCGCCCGATCCGGATTTTGCGAAGGATCGGCCCGAGCCGTTCGCGCAGTGGCGCAACCCGC
>DAITQE010000029.1:13133-13442 GCA_036833235.1 Opitutus sp. | reverse complement strand
ACACAAACCTTTTGTGCGCCGGTGTTATCCGCTGCCGCAAACCAGCGCCCGCGGAGCAGCGTGAGACCCAGGGCGCGCAGCAGGCCGGGATCTGCTTCGCGGACCTGCGCGTGTGGGCTTGGCGCGCCGGGTGGAAGAACAATATCCGGACTCTCGTACGAACCCTGGTTGTTGTTGCCGGTGAAAGGGAGGACCGTGGTGACGCCAGCATCGGTCACGCCAGGGAGATTTCGTAAGGCCGCGACAACGGCGTCGTGGAAAGCGACAAGCTCGGCCGGTTGATTGTATTTTTCGGCGGGGAGATCGAGG
>DAITQE010000029.1:5389-13123 GCA_036833235.1 Opitutus sp. | reverse complement strand
CCTGCTGGAGCCGCGCAAAACTTTTGACCAGCAGGCCGGCGGTGGAAAGCAGCACCACGGCGAGGGCGATCTCCACGACGACGAGGGTGGCGCGGAGCCGTTGCGTGCGGCGGCCCGCCGAGCCGCGGGTACCGGCCTCCTTGAGGGCGGCGGCAGCGTCGCCGCCTGAGGCGGACCACGCGGGCAATGCTCCGAAGAGCACGCCAGCGGCGAGCGCACTGAGCAGCGTGAACACGAAGACATTGAAATCGAGTTTCACGGCAAACGCGCGCGGCAGTGCCGAGAGGCCAATGTTTTCCAGTGCGCTGATCCCCCACAGCGCGAAGAGGAGACCGAGAGCGCCACCGAGAATAAACAGCACCAAACTCTCAGTGAGAAGGAGCCGCACCAAACGCGCGCGTCCGGCTCCCAGAGCGGCGCGGATGGCGAGTTCGCGTTCGCGAGAGACCGCGCGAGCGAGCAACAGGCTGGCGACATTGGCGCAGCCAATGAGCAGGGCGGCGGCGACGCCGGCCTGCACGAGCCAGAGCATGCCGCGGACGTTCGCGACGTTTTGATCGAGGAATCCACTCGCGCGACCGCCGAACCCGCTGGACTTCCAGAACGGCGCTGTCTCAGGAATGCGCTGTGCGTTCTGCGCCTGAATGCGATCGAGCTCCACCTGAATCGTGGCAAGGGTCGCACCGGGTTTAAGCCGAGCGATCATCGTCGAAAATTCGTGGCCGCGTTCGCTGTCGGTACGCTGCGCGTCCGTGAACACGAAGGGGACCCATGCCTGCACGCGTGGAGCTGGGAAATAGAAGCTTTCAGGCATTACGCCGACCACCGTCACGGGCTCTGTGTTCAACCGGATCGTTTTCCCAATGAGTGCGGGGTCGGCGCCAAAGCGGGTTTTCCAAAATGCGTGGCTCAGGACGACGACCTTGGCCGCGCCGGGCTTGGCGTCGTCGTCCG
Source organism: Opitutus sp. (assembly GCA_036833235.1). Classification (GTDB taxonomy): domain Bacteria; phylum Verrucomicrobiota; class Verrucomicrobiia; order Opitutales; family Opitutaceae; genus Opitutus. The sequence continues at coordinate 12,169 of DAITQE010000029.1, read as the reverse complement.
TGAAAATCCGGCCGAGGGCGGCACCGGTTTGTAGCGTGGAGAAAAGCGAAGGGGTCGCGCACAACCCGATGATGCGTTCGGGTTCGGCGTCGCCCGCGAGATTGAAACTCTCGCCGTGGTACATCGCTGTATCCGCAAAGCCGGACACGCCATTTCGCCGGTCGAGGTAATCGGGAATGGAGACGCCGGCATTGGCGAGACCCATCGAGGGGTACGTGTTATAGACGTAGGTAAGCCGCTCCGAGTTGGGCCAGGGGTAAGGTTCAAGGAGAATGGCATGAATGACGGAAAAAATCGCGCTGTTAGCCCCGATGCAGAGACCCAGCGTGAGGATAGCGACCGCGGCAAAACCAGGTGCTTTGACGAGTTGGCGAAAGGCAGAACGGAGATCGGTCATGGAAGTGAGAGTGAGGGAGGTGGAGTGAAAGTGAGGGTGAGAGTGAGAGTGGCGGAGGAAGATCTGGCCGTGCTCGTGATCTTAATCGTGATCGTAATCGATTAGGTCGAGGGAGTGGAATTCGAAGAGAAACGGGAGATCAGGAGCACGATTACGATCACGAGCCCGAGATGAAGGTTTGAAATGCTCGCTACTCACTACTCGATGCTCGCTACTGCTGGGGTGCGGGTGACTTAAACTTCAACTTTCAGACTTAATCTGCGCCGGAGGCGCTACTCTGCGCGGAGCGCGGTCATAGGATCGACGCGCGTGGCGCGGCGGGCGGGGATGAACGAGGCGAGCAGCGCGGCGACGAGGAGCGCGACAACCGCAATAGCGTAACTCGCGACGTCGGTTGTGCTCGTTTGATAAAGCATGGCTGAAAGCAGGCGCGTTCCCGCAAAGGCCGCCGCCAAGCCGAAGACCGAGCCAAGGACCGCGAGCCGGGCGCCATGACCGAGCACCAAGCGAAGGACATCGCTGGACTGCGCGCCGACGGCGATGCGGATACCGATTTCCGGCGTGCGTTGCTGCACCGTGAAGGCGATGACGCCATAGGTGCCCAGCGCAGCGAGCAGCAGCGCCACGGCGGTGAATCCGCCGAGGAGCGAGAGGATGAGTCGTTCCTGATCGAGACTGGTGGCGCGTAGTTGCTCCAGGGTGCGGACGCGAAAGACTGGAACGGTGGGATCGATTTCCTTGACCGCGGCTCGGATCGCGGGGAGCAGCGCAAGGGCGTCGCTCTCGCTACGCACGACCAGATGCATTGGCCCGTAAATGAAACGATACATCGACCAATAGAAGGCCGGCCTGGCTTCCGTACCGAGATTGCGGTTACGCACATCGCCGACCACGCCGACGACAGTGAGCATCCTCTGGTGACCGCCCGGGTCCAGTTGACGACCGATTGGATCACTTTTCCCCCACAGCAGCTGCGCTAACTGGGCGGAGATGACCACTGAACGGCGAGCTTCGTCAGGCGTCAGGCCTGCGAAGGTGCGGCCCCGCAGCAACGGTATTTGCATGGCCCCAAAATAACCGCCGTCCACCAGCCGCCAGTTGGCCTGGATCGATTCTCCGGTGGGCACAACTGATTCACCCTGCGGAAAAACATTCAGGCTCGTGTTACCTTCAGTGAGCGGGAGGCCGCTGATCAGTCCGGTTTGGGTAACACCCGGGAGCGCGCCGATCCGTTCGGTGAGGCGCTCGTAAAACGGGACGGGATCGCTCGCTGGCCGAAGCGAGAGGGTCAGTACGTTGTCGGAATTGAAACCCGGATTGACGTGAAGCAAGTGGAGAAAACTTCGGCCCAACAGCGTCGCGCCGACGAGGAGCGTGAGGGAAATCGCCAGCTGGGCGACGACCATCGTGTCGCGGAGTCGGGAGCGATGACCGAAACGCGGAGCCCGGCCTTTCAGGGCTTCTTGCGGTTGCGCCTGCGAGGCTTTGAGTGCGGGACCGAGGCCGGAAAAGAAACCGGCCAGTAACGTCGCGAAGAGCGCGACGGCCAGGACGCGAAGATCGATGGAGATTTCACCGGCGCGCGGGAGCGGCAGCGAATGCATCAAATCCACGGCCCACAAAGAAAGGATAATGCCGACCAGACCGCCGGCGAGCGTGACGACGAGGCTTTCGGTCACGACTTGACGGATGATCCGCGCCCGGCTGGCCCCAAGGGCGACGCGGATGGCGAGTTCGTGAGCGCGAGCCGAGGCGCGCACGAGGAGAAGATTGGACAAATTTGCGCAGGCGATAAGCAGAAGCAGACCGACCGCGCCGAGCAGAACGTAAAGCCCCTGCCGCACGCCGTCGCCCACGATTTCGCGAGCGAAAGGAACGAGGCGCGTGCTCCAGCCCTGCTCGGCGGCGGGAAGCTGCGACACAATCCCGGCGGCGATCGACTTCAATTCCGCGTCGGCCTGCTCGAAGGTGACACCTTTCTTCAAGCGACCATAGACATTCATCTCGTGGTTCATGCGATTCTCCTGCGCCGGATTTGCGGCGAGGGGCACGGCGACCTCGAGATCGTCGGGCAGCGGACGGCCGGGAGCTGTGACGCCAACGACGGTGTAAGGGATGCCGTCGAAATGCAGCGTACGGCCGATGACATCGGGCGCACCGCCGAAGCGTCGCTGCCAGAAAGATTCGGAAAGGATCGCGACTTTCGCTCCACCGGGCTTGTCCTCGTCGGGGAGAAAATTACGGCCGAGCATTGTTGGGATGCCGAGGGTTGGCAGAAAATTGGCAGTGATGGCCTTGACCTGGACCAGCTCGGGCTCGCCTCCGCCGGTGAGGTTCATCGCGCGCCAGTTGATAGCCGCGAGTGATTCCCAGCTTTGGACTCGGTTGGTCCAGTCAACGTAGTTAGGGATGGAAACGGAGAAGAACGGTTGATTACGCGGGAGGTTGGTTTCGTAAATTGCGACGAGGCGATCCGGCTCGGGCAGAGCGACAGGACGCAGCACGAGAGCGTTGATAGTGCTGAACATTGTCGTCGCCGCGCCGATGCCGATCGCGACGATTAGAATCGCCGCGGCGGTGAAGCCGGGGGTTTTCGCGAGTTGGCGGAAGGCGAGGCGGAGGTCGTGCATGAAGTGAGAGTGAGAGTGAGAGGGAGAGTGAGAGTGACGGAGTGAGGGAGTGAGAGTCGAAGAGAGGAAGACGGAAGAGACTGGGGAGATAGGGAGACGACTGTGAAGATAGAGAGACAGAGGAGACTGAGAAGATAAGGAGACCGGATCTTGCGTTCTCGTCGTTCTTATCTGTCTCGCGTTCTTCTCCTCTATTCTGCGCGCAACGCGGTCATGGGATCGACGCGCGTGGCGCGGCGGGCGGGACCGAGAGTCGCGATGATCGCGACGATCGTGAGCAGGAACGCGACGGCGATGTAGGTCATCGGATCAAGCGGGCTGATTTCGAAGAGCTGGCTGTTGATCCCCTCGCGACCGAGCACGCCGATCAGTCCGGTGAGCCCCAAGCCGGTGACGAGACCGATGAGCAACTGGATGCCTCCCTGACGGAGCACCATTCGAAGAATCCGGGTGTTATCAGCTCCCAGCGCCATCCGAATGCCGAACTCCTGCGTGCGCTGGTTGACGGAAAACGACATCACGCCGTAGAGACCGACCGATGCGAGGATTACCGCGACAGCACCGAAAACGGTGAACATGACCGCGGTGATGCGATTCACGCTGAGGAAACTTTCCTGATTTTCGCGGGCCGTGCCGACGAAATACAGTGGCAGGTTGGCGTCGACTTTGCTGACCTCGCGCTGAAGCGAAGTACCGAGCGCGGCGACGCGGCGACTGACGTCGGTAACGCCACCCGGGTTGCGCGGGCGCACGATGACCGTGGCGAATTGCTGCAGAGCAGGACCGGGAAGAACGGGTCCGAAGACGGACGAGAAATACGGCACATAGAAACCGGTGTCGTCGACCTGTGGATTATTAAACGGTCCGAGCATGCGGGTGTTTGAAACGACTCCGACGATGGTCCGCCACGGACCGAAAAGAGCACCGTTGTTGTTGACGGTGCGGAAGCGGCGTCCGATTGCGCTCTCGTTGCCAAAATATTTCTTGGCGAACGCTGCGTTGACGATAGCAACGGGCTGTTTCGTGTCCGTGTCGTCCTGCGCGAAGTCGCGTCCATCGACGATCTTCGATCCGAGGGTGGCAAAATAGCCGTCGGACACCTGCTCGAAATTGGCGTTCGGCCGATCGCTGTCGGTCGGGTAGGCGCGGCCGTCGATTTCGATTTTGCCGAAGCCGGAGAACGTCATCCGAAAGCGATTGGTGAGCGCAGCGCTTTCGAATTCGGAATTCGCACGAAGCTCGCGCAGGAGCCGGTCGAAAAAGAGTTTGCGGGTTTCGGGCGTCGGATATTCGCCCTCCATCAACGCCATGCGCGCGGAGAGAATCGCGCCGTTGTCGTAGCCCCAATCGATGTGGTTGCGGCGCAGAATCGACTGTAATTGCAGGAGCGCGCCGACGAGGAGAATGCACGTGACGAGGATTTGGAAGACGACCAGGCCGCGCGTGAGAACCGTGATTGTGCGGCTGGTATTGCCGCGGCCGGATTCTTTCAGGGCATCGACGGCATTGGTGCGCGAAGCGATCCAAGCGGGGACAAAACCGGAGACCACCGCGGAGATGGCCATGGCGAGGACGACGAACGCGAGCACGCGCAGATCGATATCGAAGACGATGTACGTGGGAATCGGGTTATCGGAATTATGCGTGGCGGCGGTGAGGTAGTCCGTTGCCCAATACGCCAGGGCGATGCCAACGGTCGCGCCGAGGGCGGCGACGAGCAGGCTCTCGGTGAGCATTTGCCGGATCAGCCGGATGCGGGTGGCGCCGAGCGATGAGCGGATGGCGAGTTCCTTCGCACGCAACGTGGCGCGCGCGAATTGCATGTTCATGACGTTGACGCAGGCGATGAGCAAAATGCCGAGGCAGAAGGCGAGCATCGTCCAGAGCAGCCCCTGAATATTGGGCGGCGTAAAGGTTTTGATGAGCGGCTTAACGAGAGCGGAATCGAATTTTTTGTTCGTGTCAGGAAACGCCTCGGCGAGCCGCTTCGCGATGCCGGTGAATTCGGCCGCAGCTTGATCGAACGCGACGCCGGGTTTGATCAGGCCCAGAACGCCTGGGTTGCTGGCTTGCGCGTTGGGGTTATTGCGCGGCAGTGGCGGATATTCGCTATAGAGCGGAAGCCAAACCTGTTCGTTGACGGGAAAGGCGAAACCGGCGGGCATAACACCGATGATGATCGCGGGCTTGCCGTTGATGCGGACATTTTTGCCGACGACGTCCGGGGTGCCGCCGAAATCGCGCTTCCAAAGTTGATAGCTGATCAGGGCGATTTTTTCGGCGCCGGCCTGATCGTCGCGCGGAGCAAAGTCGCGGCCGAGGATCGGTCTCACGCCAAGAATGCGGAAGAAATCAGCCGAGACATAGGCGCCGGTGTAGCGCTGCGGACGACCATCGATGGTGATGTTGACGGTTGCGCCGTTGATGTAGGCGGCGAGCATCTCGAACGACGTTTGTTGCTCGCGCATCGCTTCGAAATCGAGCGTGAAGATCTGGCTGCCGAAACCGTTGGTGTTCGCGTTGCGCTGGGTGATATCGATCACCTGAATGCCGACGAGGCGATCCGCGTTCGGATACGAGAAACCGCGCAGCATCGTGCCGTTGACAACGCTGAACATGGTCGTGACCGCGCAAATGCCGAGGGCGAGCACGATGACGGCGAGGGCGCAGAAGCTCTTTTCCTTGATCAGGACGCGAAGGCCGATCCGCAGATCCTGGAAAAACGTTTCGAAAAACATGAGAAGAAGAACGCGAGAAACGTGAGACGGGAAGAAGCGAAGAGGGAAGGGGGAGAATGCGGGAATTTGAGACGGGAACGAACGCGAAAACGCGGGGGCGTTATCGGGACGGGTGCAGATCGGGGAGCTGCGGGAGCAAGACGAGGCGAACGGACATGGTTTGCACGCTGCGTGCCAAGGACGAGGCCTCAGCACTACGCAATTGCTTGCAGAGACTTATGCCTTTTGAGAAAAAATCCGGCAGATCGGATCGTCGTAAAAGTGGAACAGCGATGTCCCGGGAATGGGATCGCTCTTGAAGAACGCGAGACGGGGAAGACTTGGGAGAACGCGAAAGAAGCGCAGACCGTGTGAACGTTGAGCGGGACGGCGAGGTAGGAAAGCGCCGACGCCGCCAAGGACCAGACCGAGCAACGTGAGTTGAAGACCGTGTTGAAGTACGAGCCTGAGGACGGGACCAAGATAGGGAGACGGAAAAGACTGGAAAGGAGTGTGCGGCCAATGACGTCGGCTGCACCGCCGAAGTGTCGCTGCCAAAACTCGTAACTGAGCACGACGACCCGATCACGACCGGGCAGCTGTTCTTCCGGCAGAAAACCGCGGCCAAGCATCGGTTGGATTCCGAGTGTGGCGAACAGATCGGGTGATGCCAACACGCCGGGCAGGCGTTGCGCGGGGCTGCCGGGTTCGGAAAGGCTGTACGTCCACCATTGAAAGGGTGTGAGCGAGACGAGACTGCGGTTGTTTGCCTGAAAATCTCTCAGGTCAGGCCAGGCATGCGGCGAGGTTTGTGATTGAGAGGACGTACGCCGAATCCGAACGAGCTGACCGGGGTCGGGGTAAGGCGCGGATTTAAAGAGCAGCGCGTTGACCAGGCTGAACATCGCGGTGTTCGCGCCGATGCCGAGGCAGAGGGTCAGCAGTGCGACAACGGTGAAGCCGGGGGTTTTGAGCAGGGAGCGGAAAGCTTGGCGAACGTCGGGCATGAGGCGATCGCGAAGGATCGTTGCCTAAT
>DAITQE010000029.1:3699-5379 GCA_036833235.1 Opitutus sp. | reverse complement strand
TAATAGACGAACGAGCGAGTCCGCAGCGTTCGAGGAATTTCGGTCGGCAGACGCGAGTCACCGAAGAGCCCGACTAACGATACCGCCAATCCGAATTGCCCACGGAACACACGGATTACACGGAAGAACCGATCTGAGGGAACGGATCGATCCACGTGGCCGCGCGAGCGAGTGGAGGTCTGTTGATCGCATGTAAGCGGGTGTCCTCACCCCGCGAAATAGGTTCGACCATCGAGTGGCATGGGCGTCTCGCCCATGATGATTCACGGGCGGGACGCCCGTGCCACGCAGAAGGATCACTCCAATTCAGGCGCTCAGCGAGTCGGGTCGGACTCGACCTGCTCTTGGACCACGCGGCCGTCGAAGATGTGGATCGTGCGATCCGCGTTGCGGGCGAAGCGCGCGTCGTGCGTGACCATGACAATCGTGGCGCCGCCTTTGTGAAGGTCGGAGAGGAGTTGCATGACGGCGTCGCCGTTTTTCGAATCGAGGTTGCCGGTGGGCTCGTCGGCGAGGAGCACGGCGGGTTTGCCGGCGAGGGCGCGGGCGACGGCGACGCGCTGCTGTTGACCGCCGGAGAGCTGGGAGGGCAAATGCTTCGCACGATGACCCATGCCGACTTTCTCGAGCGCTTCCATGGCGGCGGCTTTGCGCTCGCCGGCGGGCATGCCGCGGTAGGTCAGCGGGAGCTCGACGTTTTCGTAAACGGTGAGGTCGCCGATGAGATTGAACGATTGGAAAATGAAGCCGATCTCACGATTACGGATACGCGCGCGTTCCGGTAGCGAGAGACCTTGGACGGGACGACCGTTGAGGATGTACGAGCCCTCGGTGGGTGAATCCAACAGGCCAAGAATCGAGAGCAGGGTGGATTTTCCGCAGCCGGAGGGGCCGGCGATGGACACGTATTCGCCTTTGAGGATGTCCATATGGATACCGGACAAGGCATGCGTTTCGACCTCGTCGGTGAGAAATACTTTGGTGACGCCTTCGAGTTTGATCAGGGATTCAGACATGGGGAGGAGGAGTTGCGGACTGGCAGGTTAGGTGTGCGACGAATCAGAGTCGGTGTCGGTGGCAACGACAGCTATGAGCAGCGCGAGAATGAGGACGAGGACGAGCACGACGGAAGGAGTTCAGCACGAAACACGAGAAAGGAATAAAAGTTACAGAATGATTCTGAATTCGAAGACACGTCTCAGTTCAGTTTAACGCGGTCGTTGGAATCGTACGGCGACATGTCCGAAAGGATCACGCGATCGCCGGGCTGAAGACCCTCGACGACTTCGATGGTGTTGACGGAACTGCGGCCGAGCTTGACCTGCGTCCGCGTAGCGTAAACGCCGTCAGCATCGAGTTTGAAAATGCCGACCGTGCTGCGCTCCTGGCCGAAGGCGGGGCGACCGACGTACACAATATCATCAAGGCGCTCGAGTTCGATGGTGCCGTCAACCGAGAGGTCGGGCCGGGCGCCGCGAGGCAATTCTTGGGTGAATAACACATCGACGGTGACGGTGCCGTTTTGGACGGAGGGATCGATGCGACCGACTTTGCCGGCGACGATGCCGTTGCGCGTGTCGACCTCAGCGGGCTGGCCGATTTCGATATCACGCGCCTGGGTTTCGGCGACGCGGATTTCGGCTTTGAGACGATGCGGGTCGGCGACGCGGGCGAGATTGG
>DAITQE010000029.1:0-3689 GCA_036833235.1 Opitutus sp. | reverse complement strand
GATTGGAGCCGGGCTGAATTTGCGAGCCAACTTCGACCGGGAGGATTTGGAGTACGCCGGTCATGCCGGCGCGAACGGTGAGGGCGTCGAGTTCGTCATGGCGGAGGCGGGCCTGATCGCGCCAGCGGTCGACTTCGGCGGCTTTGACGGCGAGTTGCGGGGCGACGGAATCCTTGGCGAAAGCGTAGCGTTTTTGCTCGATGGTGTTGCGCGTCTCCGCCTGTTCGGCGGTGACTTTGGAGAGGCGGAGATCGAGCGGAGAGACGAGTCCGTCTTTAAAGAGCTGTTCGTTCACTTCGGCGCGGAGCTTGGATTGCTCGTACTCGGCCTTGGCACTGGCGGCGGTTGATTCGGAAGCGAGAACGGCGCTCTCGATCGTGACTTTGAGATTCGCGAGTTCGGCTTCAGCGGCTTTGAGCTGCGAATCCGCGTCGGTTGCGGCGCGCACGACGTCTGGGTTGGTTAGCACGAGGATGACGCTGTCGGGCGTGACCGGCGCGCCGGGACGAAGTACGATTTTGTCGACGCGACCTTGGGTGCGGGCGGCGATCCAGGTGATTTCTTCGGGAACGAGGGTGCCGAGGCCGCGAACCTGACGGAGCATTTGACCGCGTTTTACGTCACCGATCCAAACGAGATTACGCTCGACGGTTTGCGCTGCAGGCTTGAGCTGCCACAGAACGACGGTGATGCCGGCCAAGACGACGACGGCGATGCTGCCGAGGAGGATTCGCTTCCTGAGTTTGGCTTTGGCCTGAGAAGGGCGCGGGATGTCCATGCGTAGGATGATGATTGCACGCGCTATGCCAGCGCTGAGGTCGCAGTGTAAGCGTCTGATGAGTAAAAAGAAGAAATTTAGGGCGCTCGCTTTGCGTGGGGTTCGCGCATCAAAGGCGGGACGAAGGCGTCCCGAAAGTGGGATAGGCTCGGCTCCGGGCGTGCTCGATCACCGTTTGATTGGGTTGTCGTGTGGGCGGGGTGCCCTCACCCGGCAAATGGTCGAGCGGAAACGGGGTGAGGGCACCCGGCCCACAAAATCAGGAGAACCCGAGGCGGTGCAGAGCGCGTGATAGGCGGTACGGAAACATAAATATCGATTTGGAGGGTCGGTGTAGGTGGCGTGCTTGTCGCGTTCTGCTGGCCAGCAGAACCGCAACGAACGTGGCGCGGCAAGCACGCCACCTACCGCTGCGTTCCTGTGTTTATTGCGTCGGCAGGCGCAGGCGTGCGATGCCGCCGGTGCGATCCTGGCGATTTTCGAGGGTGAGACTGCCGCGGTGATTTTCCGCGATTTGACGACACAGCACGAGGCCGATGCCTGAGCCTTCGGGCTTTGTGGTGAAAAACGGGACAAATAAATTGCTGGCGTTCGCAATGCCCGGACCGCTGTCCTCGATCGTGATTTCGATCTGGCCGGGGATTTTTTTCCAAGCAAGGCGCACGCCACCGTCGCGCTCGGCAGCGGGCGTTTCGAGCGTCGCGTCGACGGCGTTCTTCAAGAGATTGATGAGGACCTGTTCAACTTGCGCGGCGTCGCACGGGAATGTGAGCGCCGGGCCTTCTGCGACCTCGACAGGAAGACGCGTTTCGAGCGCGGCCACGCGATTTACCAGCGCACCAACGGAGCAGGGAGCGATGGTTGGCGCGGGCAACCGGGCGAGACGCGCGTAGGATTGCATGAACCGACTCAGGCCTTCCGCCCGCGACTCGATGACCTCGAGGCCGGAGCGCATGTCGTCTTCCCAATCAGGCGCGCGGTGCTCTCGTCTGAGCATTGTGCTGAGACTGCCGGCGATCGATTTTATCGGAGCCAGCGAGTTGTTGAGCTCGTGCCCGAGGACACGCACGAGCCGTTGCCACGCGCGCGTTTCCTCTTCGCGCAACGTGCGACTGAGATCGCCGATGACGACGAGATGATGAGGCCGACCACCTTCGCGAAAGAGACTTCGACGCAATCCCCAGCGGCCGCTGCCGGTGGCGAACGCGGTGGTGAGGATTCGACTCGATTCTCCCACGAGGCACTCGGCCAAACCCAGTTCGGCGGCGCCGCGACCGAGAATGCGCTCGGCTGGTTTTCCGAGGAGAATCTGGCCGGCGTGATTCGCGAGCCGGAGCTTGGCCTCTGCATCAAACGCGAAGATGGCGACGTCGATTTCCTCCATGACGGTGCGGAGGAGCGCGGTCGCTTCGAGCGCGTTGAGACGTTGTTCCTGGAGCGTGCGGCTCAGCGTGTTAATTTCCGCCATGACGTCGCCGAGCGGTTCGTCGCGCCGAGCGCCGCGTGCACGAACCGAAAAATCGCCCTCGCGTAATGCGGACAGAAGGTTGGCCATCGTCTGCAGCGGGCGGACGACCCGTGATTGAACGGCCGCGGCAAAGCCCAGCCAGCAGCCGACAATCAGCAGGGTGAGGGTGCACTGGAGTCTCAAGGCCGCATCGGAGCCCCACCACAGGTAATACATCGCGACGATCAACGCTGGAGAGCCCGCCGCGAGGCATTGGAAAAACACGAGTTGCTCGTGCGAAAAGCGGCGGCGGCTGCTGGCTTTAGGCATTAGGCGATAGGCTGTAAGCTTCGAACCGTGACGAGAGACTCGGTTTTTTGTCTTTCATGGCATCGCCAGCATTGGCCGGAAAGCCTATGGCCTACAGCCTAAAGCTTATTGCCTTTCACAATCCGTATTTTTCCAAGCGGCGGTAAAATGCGCTGCGGCTCAGGCCGAGATCTTCGGCGGCGCGGCGGGCGTTGCCGTCACAACGGGCGAGTGTTTTCTTAATCAGGAACGCCTCCACTTCCTCGATGCTCATTTCTTCGAGGCGCGGCGTGGCATCTTTGGCGACGGTGAGTCCGAGGTCAGGCGCGCGCACGACTTTACCTTGCGCCATCAAGACGCCGCGCTCCACCGCGTGATCGAGTTCGCGCACGTTACCCGGCCAGCCGTAATCGCGCATCGCCTGGATTGCTGCTTCGTCGAAGCCAGTGATCGCCTTGCGGTAACGTTCGACGTGTTGCTTTAGAAAATGTTGAGCGAGCAGCTCAATATCTTCGCGACGCTCGCGGAGCGGCGGAAGATGAAGATGAATCGTGTTCAGCCGGAAAAGAAGATCCTGGCGGAATTTTCCGGCGGCGACTTCGGATGGAAGATCGGAATTGGTCGCGGAGATCAGGCGAACGCTGGCGTGGCAAACGCGGGACGACCCGACGCGTTCGAACTCACCCGTTTCGATGGTGCGCAGAAGCTTGGCCTGCTGACTCATCGGAATATTGCCGATTTCGTCCATGAACAGCGTGCCGCCGTCCGCGAGTTCGAAACGGCCGGCGCGGTCGCTTTTTGCGTCAGTGAACGCGCCGCGAACGTGACCAAAGAGTTCGCTTTCGAAAACGCCTTCGGGAAGTCCGCCCATATTGACAGAAATAAACGGCTTCCCGGCGCGGACGGAGACGGCGTGAAGCGCTTGGGCGACGATGCCTTTGCCCGTGCCGTTTTCGCCGGTGATGAGGACGTTGGCATCGGAAGGACCGACGCGTGCGATCACGTCGAGCACCGGACGCATCGCGGCGGATTGCGCGATGAGCGTCGGGCCGCCTTTTCCACGGAGGAGCTGATTTTCCTCCTGCAGCCGATGATAGGCGCGGACGGCGCTGCCGAGCGCGATCTGATTTTTGACGATGGCGAGGAGACGCGGGT
>DAITQE010000028.1:7416-13607 GCA_036833235.1 Opitutus sp. | reverse complement strand
GCTCGAGACAGCGGTGTTGTTGATGAGAATCTCGCAGGCGAGCGTGAGCGCGCCGCCGGTTGCGGGAAGCAAGCGCTGACAGACGACTCCGCGAAGGCTCTCCGCTACGCTCGCGCGAATCTGTGTTTGTTGGGAGGGCGGGAAAACGTCCAGCAGCCGAGTGAGCGTCGTCGTCGCATCGCTCGTGTGCATGGTGCCGATCACGAGATGCCCGGTTTCGCTGGCGGTGATGGCCATCTCGATGGTTTCGAGATCCCGAAGTTCGCCGATGACGATTACGTCCGGGTCTTCGCGCAATGCGCCTTTAAGCGCGGTGAAGAATGATTTGGTGTGCGGGCCGACTTCGCGCTGGGAAACGTTACAGCCCTTCGCCGGCTGCACGACTTCGATCGGATCCTCCACCGTAATGATGTGGTCGGTGCGCGTGGTGTTTAGATGATCCACCATCGACGCGAGCGTTGTGGTTTTGCCGGAACCGACGGGACCGGTGATCAAAACGAGCCCGTTGTGGTAGGAGAGGAGTTTCTTGAGAGTCGCGATGTGCGCGGTAAATCCGAGATCCTCGAGCGAGCGGACAGTCTCTGGCACCATTCGATAGGCTCCGGCCACGCCGTTTTTGTGGACCATCAAGTTCACGCGATATCGTTCGGTGCCGCTCAGGGCCAACGCGTAATCGTAGTCTTTGCGTTCGAGAAAGATTTGTTTTTGGCCAGCGGAAAGAAGCGAGGTGTTGAGGCGCATCGCCTCCGTGTCGGTCAGGACGTGCTCGGAAATGAACGAGAGCACGCGATGTTTACGCGTGAACGGCCGGGACCCGGTCGAGAGGTGAAGATCACTTGCGCCCTGTCGCGCGGTGGAACGGAGCAGATCACGCATCCCGGCGGCCAAGGCGTTGTCATCGAGGGAACCGATGCGTTCAAAAGGGAAAACGGCGCCATCGTCCTGAGGTGCAGCGACGGAAAAGCGGCTCTCAACGGTCGCGGCGAGTTCACTGTCGAGATCTGGTTCGAAGGGATTGTCGGGAGGTGCGGATTTTTGGCCTTTCGCGAAAGCTAACCCCGCAAGCACTTCCAATCCGCTGATGTCTTCGACGATTCCATCATCGATCAGCTTTTGGGCAAAATCAGCGAGCTCAGTATCGGGGCCGAGGGTGAGGCAGATTTGCCGGGCTTGTTCCCGTGTAAATGCGCCCTGTTCAATGCCCAAACGGGCCAGCCACAAAACGTCATTATGTGTTGCCAAAGCAGCAGCTGCGTTGGATGACGTTTGCAACGCATTCTTCCGTTTGAGCCCAATGGCGGTGAACTCCGAATCCACGCCTCTCTATCGAGACAATTTCCCCAACATGAAGAAAAATATTCTGACCGGTTTCATCCGCTTTGCGCCCGCTGCGCTCTTGCTAAATATTGTCCTCGTGACGTCCGGTTGCCTCGCCGTGGCTGCCGGCGCGGGCGCAGGTGCGGCGGTCGCTTACGTCCGGGGCCAGCTCGAGACGACGGTCCCGTCCAGTTACGAAGCCACCGTGGCCGCAACCAACCGAGCGGTGCAACAGCTTGGATGGGCGAAGGTGAGTGAGCGCAAAGATTCGCTGATCGATCGCATCACGGTCCGCAATGCCGCCGACAAAAAAATCGAGATTCGACTCGAGAATCTCGCTCGCGAACTGACGCGGGTGCGCATCCGCGTGGGCGTGTTTGGCAACGAATCGCTGTCGATGGCCATGCTCGACAAAATCAAAGCGAATTTGTGAGGACTCGGGACGTTTGAGCACGGTCTTTCGTTTTGATGGCGCAATCCGTTACGTGGTAGGCTGCGAGCTTGAGCGCGCTTCAATCGCGCCAGCAAGCTGGCAGCCTACAAGATACGATTCCAAAATAAAAGACCTTGCACTTTTGAGGTAGGGCCTGACCTCCGGGCAGGCCGTTGGAAAGGTGAAGTATCATTCTCGATTCGGCCCGCCCGGAGGTCGGGCCCTACCGGTTCCCGTGCCAAAATCGTCAAAGAGAACGGTGGGCCAACTTCGGGATGATCCTGATCGCGATGTGATCCGGATCTCGAACGCTCGTCTCAGTTGGGGTGTCAGTGCGTGCAAACACCGCTTCAATCAGTCCAAGCGCCCCCGTCGGCTGCGGCCCGCGCATACCGCCCCATGTGTTGAGCCCGATGTGATGGTGATAGCCGTCGGCCGCGAGAAATCGGGCGCTCGAGCCAAACCGTTGGGTGAGTGAAACACCGAGGGTTGAGGTGTAGAAAGCTCCGCTGCGATCGAGATCGGATACCCTCAAATGCAAGTGGCCCCACCGGCCGTCGGTGGTTGGAGAGATCGCAGCGGTTCGCGTGGATGAGACAAGCGCCTCACCGGCGGCCAGCAACGACCCCACATCGAGCGGCAACGTGCCCATGGCGATTTCGCCGTTGCGCGTTGGCCATGTTTCTCGCGGCCGATCGGCATAGAACTCGAGACCGTTGCCGTCCGGATCTATCAGGTAAATCGCTTCGCTCACGCCGTGATCGGAGAATCCATCGAATACCACACCCGCTTCCAACGCGTGCTGGAGCCACCGGCCCAGCGCAGCTCGCGACGGCAACAGCAGTGCGGCGTGAAAGAGTCCCGCGGCATCGGGTGGGGCCGGTCGTGCGGCGCGATCTTCGGTTAACATGAGCAAGGGTGAGCCTGCCGGCGACGTAGCGAGGCTGGCGTTGCCGCCCGACACGTTTCTGGCAACCAAGCCGAGTTTAGCCGTGTAGAAATCCACGCTGCGCGCGAGGTCAGAAACGCGCAGGTGAATCGATCGAAGGTCCAGCGATGAGTTCATAGTTTTAACATATCAATGTAGTCGGAAACCACGGATCACCCGGATTAACGCGGATGTTCATGCCGCCTGTTCGCTGGCCAGTGCGGTGAGGGTGGATTCGGCGTCGGCCACCGCCTGCGTGCCGACATTGTTGCCGGCGTTCAAGCTGTGTGCGTAAACGAATTCGACCTGGCCGATGCCGATGAAACCGAACACCGCGCGCAGATACGGCTCGAGAAAGTTGTAGGCTCCGCCTGGAGACGTGGGTCGAAAATCACTCCCGCTGGCGACGATGACGATGACTCGTTTGCCGGACGCGAGGCCGGTGTAACCATTTTCGTTTTTATTAAATGTGAGGCCGACACGTACGATCTGGTCGATCCAAGCCTTTAACACGGCGGGCAAGGACAGATTGTAGATGGGCGTAGTGATGACGATCTGATCGGCGGCGAGCAGCTCGTTGACGTAGCGATCGGAGACGGCGATGGCATTGCGCGCCGCCGTGGAATGTTGATCCACCGGCGCAAAAGCGCCTTCGACCCACGCTTCTGTGACGAAGGGCGGAGGCTCCTGTCCGAGATCACGCGCGATCACGCGAGCTGAGGGATGCGCGGAACGCCACGCCGCCAGAAATTTCTGGCCGAGCTTGCGGCTGTGGGAACGCGCGCCCCGCGGACTGGCGTCGAGATGCAGAAGCGTGCGAGTGGTGGCGGTATTGGTAGTATTCATTTTTTGGCGATTATTGGTTGAAGTGCTTATAACGTAACTAATTTAGTTACATAACTGCGCAAATTTTTTTACTTCTTGCCCGGACAAACGACGTGGAGCTCGGAGTGGACGTGCGCGAGTGTCACCTTCGCGAGTTCTGCTTCCATGCTGGACTGGGCCTTGAAAAAGATGGTTTGGAGGATGGCTTCGATTTTTGCGCCGACCGGACACTTGTGATTCGGCGCGAAGTTCCTAAGCCCATAATCTGGCTGAGGCTCGACCGCACGATACACGTCCAGCAGGGAGATATTTTCAGGCGTGCTCGCGAGAGAAAATCCACCCGATGCGCCTTTTTGGGCTTTTACCAAGCGCGCTTTTATAAGGGCCGACAGCAATCGCCGAATGACCACCGGGTTTGTGTCGACGCTGGCCGCAATTTCCGCCGACGGAACCGTCGAACCCGCGCGATACACAAGGTAAGCGAGGATGTGGAGACTGACGGCGAAGCGCGAATTACCAGCCATATTTAATGTAACCAATAGAGTTACTTTTCCCCGTCTGTCAAGAGTGGGATCGCACGACGGAGGGTGATTATATCGGGGATTGCAAACCAGGCTGTTTCGGCGACTTTAGACCTTTTACTACGCTCTCATGTTAAAGAAAATCTTTGCGAAGCTCCGCGAATCAATCACGCCTTCCCGCGCTTCCAAACCGGCGGCCAGTGCGGCCGCCAAACCCGCTTCTCACGCCAAGCCACACGCTTCGACGCCCCGCACGGATCGTCCCCAAGGTCACGCCGCCAAGTCCAGCGGGCACGGGAAATACAGCTCGCAGCCTCGTGATCCGCGGGATGCGCGCCCTTCGGACTCTCATTCGCATCGCGACAGCCATGGCTCGCGAGGCGGACGTGGCGGAAACCGGGGCGGCCAGACGGGTGGTCGGGGCGGACGCGGATACGGTGGCGACGCGGCAGAGTCGAGTCATGCCAAGCGGGTGGAGCGTCCTCGGAAAGACGACACGTTTGATCACCCGCGTCGCGAGCCGGTAAAGCCGGTTACGCCCGTCGAAGTGCCAAAAATGGATACGGCGTTCACCAAACTCGGTTTGTCGGACGCTCTCGCGTACGGCGTGCAGCAGATGGGCTATCTCGAGCCGACGCCGATTCAGACGCAGGCCATTCCCGTTGTGTTGAAGGGCGGCGATGTGATCGGCTCGGCGCAGACAGGGACGGGAAAAACGGCGGCCTTTGCGCTGCCGATCATCCAGCGCCTTGGAGCCCATGGCAAAATGCGCTGCCTGATCCTGGAGCCGACGCGTGAATTGGCGCTGCAAGTCGAGGAAGCATTTCAGAAGTTCGCCAAATTCACTGATCTTCGCGTGACGATCGTCTATGGCGGCGTCGGCTACGGCAAGCAGACTGATGATTTGAGACGCGGCATGGATATTTTGGCGGCAACTCCCGGACGCTTGCTGGATCATTTGGAGCAGGGAAATTGTTCACTATCCGACATCGACATTCTCGTGCTGGACGAGGTGGACCGTATGCTCGACATGGGTTTTCTGCCGGACGTGAAGCGCATCGTTCAAAAATGTCCGAAGGCGCGGCAGACGTTGTTTTTCACGGCTACGCTCCCGCCAGAACTCGAGCAGCTCGCAAGCTGGGCATTGCGTGATCCGGTGAAGGTGGAGATCGGCCGTCAGCGTTCGCCAGCGGAAACAGTGTCGCACGCATTCTATCCCGTGGTGGCGTCACAGAAGTTCGATCTGCTTCAGTTGCTGCTTGAGCAGACTGATTTCAAGAGTGTGCTGATCTTCTCTCGTACGCGCATGGGTGCGGACCGCATTGCACATCGTCTGACGAGCAAGGGCCACACGGTTGGCGTGATGCATTCCGATCGCAGTCAGCGCGAGCGCATCGAAGCGCTTGATGGCTTCAAAAGCGGCAAGTTCGAAGTACTCGTCGCCACCGATATCGCGGCGCGCGGTCTCGATATTGCGGGTGTGTCACACGTCATCAACTACGACGTTCCGGAGAACGCTGAAGATTACGTGCATCGGATCGGCCGTACGGGTCGGGCGCACAAGACGGGCGACGCGTTCACGTTGGTAACGGAAGACGACGTGCGCGATGCGCGTTCGATCGAGCGCTACATGGGCATGATGGTCGAGCGGAAGAAAATCGAAGGCTTCCCCTACATCTATTCGGCGCTGTTCGACGAGAAGGCCATTGCCGAGTCAGCGACCGCACCGGCCAAACCGGCGAGCCGGCTGCACCGCGGCATGCGTCGGTAGTAGCTCAGTGTAGGTTGCGCGCTCGCCGCGCAACGTCCCGCGGACAGAGTTGCGCGGCAAGCGCGCAACCTACGGGGTCAATCCATGCCGTTGACCACACGATAAGCGGCAGCGGCAACAGCGGCACCGGCGAATTCGGATACCAAATACACGCCGAATTGTTTGAGCGATTCGAGACCCATCGTGAAAACCCCGAGGCCAACGGCGGGATTGAACGCCCCGCCGGAAATTCCGCCGACGGCAAAGGCCATGGTCAGGACGGTCAATCCGAATGCGAAAGCGACGCCGACAAAGCCAATACCGAGCTGCGGAAAAGCCGCAGCGAGCACGGCGCTGCCGCAGCCTCCAAATACAAGCCAAAAGGTTCCGAAGAATTCCGCGGCGAGTTTCCGAGAC
>DAITQE010000028.1:0-7406 GCA_036833235.1 Opitutus sp. | reverse complement strand
AAATTCCGCCGACGGTGACTGCGCCCACCATCACGGTGAAGCCGATCGCAAGACCGTAAAATGAATTTCCCATGGTGGCTTTCGACGTGGCGGTGTTGAGCACCACCCAGGCGAGCGCGAAGGTGAACAAAAACTCGACGATGAACGACGCGATCGTTGGGTGGAGCGCAACCGCCGCGGGATCCACGCGGCCTTTCAATATAAAATTCACCAGCAACGCGGCAGCGAGGCCGGCGATGAATTGAGCGATCCAATACGGCAACACGTCTTTCCGCTCGCAACGGCCTCGCAGAAAAGCGGCGAGGGTTACCGCGGGATTGAAATGTCCTCCGGAAACATGTCCGCCGGCGAAAATCATGACCATCAGAACTGAGCCGATGGCGAGGGGCGCGAGGAGCGCGCCCTGCCGCACCGCGAGACCAACCGTGAACACGAGAAAGAACGTGCCGATGAACTCAACGAGATATTTTTTCATAAGGTTTTTTGCTGCGCAAAAAACCTAAGACTTGCGGTCGTCGCGTGGCGATACGTTCTTGCGAAATTTTGGGGAAGAACAAGAAGACCGTGTGGTGGCTCTTGATATTAGGTTTTCGCGCAGCGAAAACCTGCGTCCTTCGGCGGCGACTCACGTCTGCATGAGTGAACCAAATTAACTCATGACCAAAACAACTCTTCCCGATACCGAACAAATTCGCAGTTTCGTGCGCGAGCGCTACGGCGCAATTGCTGAGCAGGCGGACGAATCCTGCGGCTGCAAAAGCACCGGCTGCTGCGGCGGCGCGAACGAGAATTATGGCGAAAAACTCGGCTACAGCGCCGGAGAACTTGCCGCCGTCCCAGCCGGTGCGGACCTCGGACTTGGCTGTGGTAATCCACTCGCGATCGCTTCGATCAAGCCTGGAGAAACCGTGCTCGATCTCGGAAGTGGTGCGGGCTTCGACTGTTTTCTTGCGGCGCGCCAACTTGGCGGCACCGGGAAGGTGATCGGCGTGGATATGACGGTGGCGATGCTCTCGAAGGCTCGAGCGAACGTAGCGAAGAGTAGCTACGCCAATGTCGAATTTCGGCTCGGCGAAATCGAGGCGTTGCCGGTGGCGGATGCGACCGTGGACCTGATTTTGTCAAACTGTGTGATCAATCTTTCGCCCGAAAAACACCGGGTATTTCAGGAGGCGTTTCGCGTGCTCAAACCAGGCGGCCGGCTCGCGATTGCGGATGTGGTGGCGACGCGGCCCGTCCCGGAGGAATCGAAAGCGAAGCTGGCGTTGATCGGTGCGTGCATCAGTGGCGCCACGCTGGTGGAGGAATTGCGCGAACTGCTCACGAATGTCGGTTTTTCCCGGATCGATATTGTGCCGAAGGAGAGCTCCCGCGAATATATCAGCCAGTGGACGGACGATGCTTCGGTCGGTGATTTTATTGTGAGTGCGCTCATCACCGCGTATAAACCTGTGGCATGAAAACAGGCGGAAAAAGAAAGCCGCGGACGAGTGCGACGGTAGGGCCGCGTGTCCGTACGCGCCCTGGGCTCGTCAACCCCAGCGTGAAGCATTCCCCAGGGCGACTAGGGGACAGCCGGGGGACAGCCGCCCCTACCTTCGCGCCGCTGGCTTTCGTCGCGTGCGCGGATGTCCGACGGCAGTGTCTGCCTGACATTGGAAAGGCGATGAATCTGTGAGCGGCGTCCTTCAACATCCTCGATACGGCTCACGGCCGGAATTCGATACGGCGGTCGTCGAGTTTGCGGACAAGTTGAGGTCATTCGTCCGGCGACGAGTGCGCGACGATGCGACGGCGGATGACGTGACGCAGGAAACGTTGTTGAAGGTCTACCGCTCGCGCGCCACGTTACGCGAGGGCCAGAGATTGGAAGCGTGGCTTTACCAAATCGCGCGCCGAACGATCATCGATCACTATCGCCGCTCCCGACCCACGGAGGAATTACCGGCAGCGCTCACGGCCGAGCCAGATGACGAAGTGGAGAAGTTTCGGGAAGCAGTTGTGAGCACGACGAAACGATTTCTAGAAGAACTTCCTGAAGCTTATCGCGAACCCGTTCGGCTGGCGGAGATCGAGGGGCTGCCTTTGGCGAAAATCGCTCTGCGAATGGAGCTTTCGCTGGCGGCGGTGAAGTCACGCGTGCGGCGAGGACGCGCGCTCTTGAAAAAGAAACTCCAGGATTGCTGCAGGTTCGAGTTTGACCGCCAGGGCCGGGTCATCGGATGGGAACGGCGTCGCCCCTGTGCGTGTTGAGCTCGCATGCCTCGTCGATTGCCCGCAGTTTGCGGGCGTTTTTAATTATGCGATCAATTCTGCCGATGGGTCGTTGATACCGGTGTCGAAGGTCGCGAGTTTTAGGCCGTGCGCCGCAGCCACGGCGCACAGATAACCGTCGGTGGTCTGGTTGTGGCCCTGCACCCAATCCGGCATGACTTCGGCGGGTCGCGGCAGGTTCGAAACATATCCGACACCGTCGCGCTGATGTCGCCGAAGCATGATCCGCGCATCCGCGACCGAATAGCCATAGGCCGCCACCGCAACACGGAGAAAACCAAGTTCGGTCAAGGCGCAGGTGGCGAGGTCCGTCGGCCGGCGCCGTCTCGCCCAAGCGACGAATCGGGCGCGGTCCGCGTGTGCTGGCAAAAGCGCTGCGAGGACGACATTGACGTCTAGGAGGTATTTCACGGGAAGTCCGCCAGGATGCGTTTGACATCGTGCAGTCCGAGCTTCGGCGCTCCGGGTGGCATCACCACGTAGGAGAGGCCGGTTTTCCGGTCGGTTTTCATCCGCAGTTTTGGTGGGATCGTGGTGGACGGCAGTGCTGCGCGGCGCAGGTATTCGGATACGCTGAGGCGTTTTGCCTTGGCGGCTGCGCGGATCCTGTGCACCTCGTCGGGCGCGGCCTTGAAGGAGAGAGTTGGCATGGTCTTACCGTATTACCGCACGAGCCCTGGTCAAGGGCGTGGCGGGCCTGAACATGATTGTCGTCACGCTCAATCCCCGCGACTTCGCCTCGGTAGCGACGGTATCCCCGTGTTCTCCCCATCCGCGGCCCGTCGCGAACTCTTGTAGTCAACCGTATTGACCGATTTCGAAAACGGACGACGCAGAGCGGCAAGGGCCGCAACCAAACCCAAACCACAGAACTGTTAGCCACAAAAAGGCGAAAAAAGGCGCAAAAAAGAACCTCTTTTCTCGTGTCTTTTTGTGCCTCTTTGCGGCCATTGGTTTTCTTCGCGGATCGCGAGGATTTTCGGGACGGAGCGGCCCTCATACCCTCATAAGGTCCGAGAACGAATCAACCAAAGAAGAACGCAGGACGGAATTTCCTTTGCGTCGTGGAGAGGCGCGCTTTTCGCTCGACCCATGAGTCGTCGTGTCCGCCGCTCCGATCCTGCTCGTCTGCTTCCGCCGGTCACGGACTGGCGTACCACTGATGCCGATGAAGTTCTCAAGCGCCAGGTTCGCGCGCGCGAGGAGCGCCCGCAGGTCGTCAACCTCACTCCGGCGCACGCGGTGTTCTCCGACTTCGAGGTTCATTCGCGCAGTGGGATAAATTACCGGGTTGAAATTCGTGATGTGGTTGGGCGCCAGTTTGCGTGCACGTGCACGGATTTTCGGATTAACGGTCTGGGCACCTGCAAACACGTCGAAGCGGTCCTCCTGCATTGCAGTCGCGTGCACCGCGCCGACTACAAAGCCGCACGACACGGCGTGTCATCCGCGCGCATCGATCTCGTTCCGGACCGTGCTGCTGGCCGGCTGCGCGTTGAACGCAATCTCGACCAGCTCCCGTCGCGCCTTCGCGTCCATTTCGATGCGAGCGGACTCCAGCTTCCCGATCTCGATCCGGCGGATCTCTCCCGCGAACTTGCGGCGGCGTCGCTGCCGCAGGTGCGCATCTCACTCGAAACAACCGCGTGGCTCGCCGCGCGCGAGATTGCGTTGGACCGCGTGGTCAGTCGCCGCGATTACGAGGCTGGCGTCGCCGCCGGCCGTCAGCCCGCGAATGAGACGCTGTTGCCGCTTTTTCCTTATCAGCGCGAAGGGATGCTGCACCTCGCCTTCACTGAGCGCGCGCTGCTCGCCGACGAGATGGGATTGGGAAAAACGATCCAGGCCGTCGCCGCCTGCGCACTGCTGCATCGGCTGGGCAAGGCTCGCCGCGTGCTCATCGTGACGCCGGCATCGCTGAAGACCGAATGGGAGGAGCAGATTCGCAAGTTCACGCTGCTCAATCAGCGGCTCGTCTATGGTTCCCGCTCGGCTCGTGTGCGGGTTTACGACGATCCTGCGCCGCCGTTCTTCACGATCGCGAACTATGAGCAGATTGTCGCCGACAGTCTCGATTTAAACGAACGCCTCCGGCCCGACATCGTCGTTCTCGACGAAGAGCAGCGCATCAAAAACTGGTCCACCCGCACGGCTCAGGCGGTCAAACGTCTGCGCAGTCGCTATGCGTTTGTGCTCACTGGCACGCCGATTGAAAACCGCATCGACGAACTCCGCTCGATTGTCGATTTTCTCGACCCCGCGCTGCTCGGCCCGCTCTTTCGCTTCAATCGCGACTATTACACCTTTGACGACAAAGGCCGGCCCGAGGACTACAAAAATCTCGATCGCCTCCGGGAACGCGTTCGCCCGGTTCTCCTTCGCCGACGAAAAGCCGACGTCGAGACCGAACTCCCCGATCGCACCGACCGCACGCTTTTCGTGCCGCTCACGCAGGCGATGCGCGCTGAATACAGCGAGTACGAACGACAGGTGGCCGAGCTCGTTCACAAATCCCATCGCAGGCCGCTGACGCCGAGGGAGCAGGATTTATTGATGATTTTGATGAACATGATGCGGATGGTCTGCGACACGCCTGCGATCATCAAGAACGGCACCTGCCGCGACTGTCCGAAGCTCGACGAACTCGTTCGCGTACTCGACGAGGTGCTCAGTGATCCCGACGTGAAGGTCATCGTGTTTTCCGAATGGGAAGGCATGCTCGAGCGTGTCCGCGAGCATGCGGATAAGCACGGCATCGGCTACGCGTGGCACACCGGCTCGGTGCCGCAGCAACGCCGGCGTGCGGAGATTCTGGCGTTTCGGCAGGACCCGGCGTGCCGACTTTTTCTCAGCACCGATTCGGGCGGCGTGGGCCTGAATCTCCAGCACGCCAGTGTCGTGATCAATTGCGACCTGCCGTGGAACCCGGCGAAACTCGAGCAGCGCATCGCCCGCGCGTGGCGCAAAAATCAGCTTCGCCCTGTCACCGTCGTCAATCTCGTCGCCGAGAAAACCATCGAGCACGGAATGCTCGGCAGCCTGGCCAACAAGCAGGAGCTCGCTCAAGGCGTGCTCGACGGCGTTGGCGATCTCACGCAGGTCAAGCTCAAGCGCGGCCGGCAGGATTTGCTCAAGCGGCTCGAACAGGCGCTCGCGCCGTCCGCTTCGTCGGCGAGCGCCTCCTCCTTGCACACACCAGCTCCGCCGCCCATGCCATCGTCCGATCCCGCGGCGACGTTCGCTGCCGCAGCCCGCAGCCGGCTCGGTCCGCGCATCGTGCGGTGCGACGAAACATGGCTGTCCGGCTCCGAGACGCCCGTGCTGCTCGCGGTGATACAGGGATCGGTCGCGGAACAACGCATGCAGCTGGAAACCGTGCTCAATGAAACGCCGTGGCGCGGCCCGCGTCCGCCGCTGCATGTGCTCGATTTGGCCGGATGGGATTCGCTGCAATCACTGGCGGCTGCTGGCATGCTTACGCTGCACGCTCGCGCGAGCCGCGCGCTGCTCGATGGTGGCGACGGCGCGACCGCGCCAAAACTTTCCGACGAGCAGCGGGCCAGAATCGATGCCCATCGCTCTCTCGCGCAGCGCAAGGCGCGCGCCGCGCGAGCCTTGCTCGCCGAAGACCTCCGCGAAGACGCTTTGCTCTGCCTCCACGCAACTGCGCTTTGGTTTGCCAAGGCTGCTGCCATCGAGCGTCACCTGTCCGAGCCGGGAAGTCTCGCTGAAGCATTGAGCGCGCCGTACGATTCGCTCTGGCCCGAGGAGGACCGGGAGACGTTGCGCCGGCTCGATGCTGCCGACTTGGAAACCGATTTGATTTCGTTGATCGCATTTTTCGGACGCACATTGGAAGCCGGAACGAGCGCGAAGATAAGCGGTGGAGCGGGTTGAGGGAGCTGTTGCGGGCGCGATCGAGAGTATCAGGAATCAGCGGAGAACGGACCTCCCGGTCCGTTTTGACGGCAGTCGCGAAATGTGCGCGCAGAAAAGGAACGGACCCCGAGGTCCGTTCTTCTCCGCCTATCCGATGACGCTTTGGTTCACGGAACCAAAGCGCGTATTCGCCGGCACGCAGGTGCGCTTTCTCCGGATTGCGCGCGATGTAGGCGAGGCAACGATGGAGGTGATTCGCGTCGCGAACCAAGCGATCCCAGTAGCCTTCCTGCCAGAGCGGACCACGCAGTCCGGCGCGGCGGTTGATAATGCGGGCGGACCAGCTTTTCCAACTCTTCACGACGGTTTCCAAAAACCAGTTCTCATAGAGCCGCACTATCCGATGAACATGGGCAGGAGCTGAAAATCCCGTTGCGTCCGGGCGGGATTCCGCGTGGCGTGCGCGCTTTCATGAAACTCGACATTCCCGAAGGCGATTTCGCCGGTTATATTTTTGATCTCGATGGCACGCTCATCGATACGATGCCGCTGCATTATCGAGCATGGGATTCGGCGATGCGCAGCGCCGGGCTACAAGTGACATTGGATGAGGAACTTTTCTACTCGCTCGGCGGCGTTCCGACGCGGCGTGTGGCGGAGCTGATTGCGGCACATTACGGACTGACGATTGATGCGGACCGGGTTTTCCACGAAAAGGAAAAGCTGTTCATGGAGATTCAGAAGGACGCGCGATTGATTGCACCAACGGTCGCGTTCGCGCGTGAGGCGGCGAAGACCCATCCGATGGCGATCGCGTCGGGCGGCCCTCGCGATATTGTGCGGCGTTCACTCGCGCTCGCAGGCCTGACGCCGTTATTCAAAGCAGTCGTAACGGCGGACGACGTGGTTCATGGGAAGCCAGCACCGGATATGTTTTTGCTCGCGGCGAAACTGTTGGGCGTCGAGCCGACCAAGTGTCTCGTGTTCGAGGACGCGACGCCGGGGTTCAAGGCCGCCGCAGCGGCCGGCATGCAAGTCGTACGCGTACCGAGCCGAAAAAAGTAACGACGCGCGCCGAAGCGAGGACCGAAACGATGGCGGCGTGCAACGAGTGTTAATTTGGCAAGCGATGCCGACGTCTCTTGATTTGGACTCTGTCCAGGATAGGTCGTCGTCCCGACGGCCATTTCGAGGGGCGCATCTTCCGATTGATGGCGGCTTGTGTAGGTGGCGCGCTTGCCGCGCAAC
Organism: Opitutus sp.; assembly: GCA_036833235.1. Lineage (GTDB taxonomy): Bacteria > Verrucomicrobiota > Verrucomicrobiia > Opitutales > Opitutaceae > Opitutus. The sequence goes on along the minus strand of DAITQE010000028.1, from coordinate 5 downwards.
GTGGC
>DAITQE010000027.1:13494-13775 GCA_036833235.1 Opitutus sp. | reverse complement strand
ATATTCGGGCGAGACGGAGACCGCCTGCGCGGCAACGCGTTCGCAGTAGCCGCACGCCTGGCAGTCCGTGGCGGCACAGTCACGGTTACGAAAGCCGTCGAGGAAATTGTCCGGGATCTTCCGCGCATCCACCCGGATCGGGCACTCCGGCAGCGGCGACTGCCAGCCTTGCAGGCGTGCGAGGTCGCGCAGCGGTTGGAGTCGAAGCGGATTCACCTGCCGCGGTTTCCAAAAGTGACGCAGACTCCAGAGCGATTCCCTGCGCACCGGTTGCTTGAAGC
>DAITQE010000027.1:11823-13484 GCA_036833235.1 Opitutus sp. | reverse complement strand
CGACAGCAGCAGTTCCGCCAGATTTCCATCGAACCGCCGCTCGCTGTAGGCTTTGACGCGACGCAGTAGTTCCACCGACGGAATTCCCCGTTCGAGGAGCTTGAAGGTCGTATATCCCATCGCTTCATAGACGGCGAGGTCCTCCGGCCGAATCCAAGCCGACTTGATGAACTGCGACGGATCTGCCAGACGAGTCCGCGAACAGCGCAGGAAGCAGTAGTCGATGAAGAGTGTGCTGGTGTCGTCAGACGCATGGGCGAAACCGTTCTGATGATAACTTTGCATCGGACAGTTCATGAGGCAGGTGTGGTTCGCGATCAGTTCCAGATCGCACCGGACTGCCTGGCGGATGGCCGCCAGCCGGCGAAAGTTCCGGTTGATCGAGAAGCTCTCCAGCACGATCGCATCCGCCCCGAGTTCTTCCCAGAAACGGGCGCGCCGGGGGGTGTCCACCTGGGCATAAATGCCGACCCGGACCTTGGAACTCGGGAAAACGCCGTTTGACCAGTTCCAGCAAAAACGGGGTCGACACGGTGACGCGGCGCACACCGAGTTCGCCGAGCCTGGCCAGCAGGGCCGTCACCCGTTTCTGCCAGGGGCGGGTCCATTCGCGGTTGCCGAAACAGGCGCCGTTCAGGAGATAGTTGAAGGCAATGCCATGATGGTCGAGCAGGCGAATGTAGCCCTGCAGATCTTCTTCCGAAAGCGGTGTCGCCAAATAGCGAGGACGACCGCTGCTGACACCGTCGTTGGGAAGCTTGCCGTAGACTTCATCAACCGGGTAGGGGGCGAGCGCCGGAACAAGATCCGGATCGTAGTTCGCCGCCACTGAGAACTTGGTCGTTCGGGGTGTTCCACCAACGGCACTGGTCGGCTCAGTGGGCATGTGGAGGCGCGTTCAGGAATCAATTAGATGAGGCAACGCTCAATGCGACACACTCACATAAAAAAGTCCCCCACTTGAAATGAGCAGGAACCACAGAAACAGATCAACGATCTGGGGGGCTCTGATCGCGAATAGCCAATCATCCAATTGGGTCGCAACCCTAATCCATCGTGGCTTATATTGGTCTAGAACCACCACTCGACTGTCGATCCCCTTTGCGGCTCTGCGGCCGCTTTCGACGGCGCCTTCAATACTCCATACTTGAGCTTGCGTCTTCGTGTGGGCGCCAGCCAAAAACAGATTCACAACCGGCGTTACCTGAGAGGGTAAATATGCTTCGGTATTGGTTGTATTAACCCATTTCGGTTGCAGGGGATTGATTCCCGCATTGGAGAACTTCCACTCATGCCAGACTTCAATGCCTATAATTGGAAAGTCTTTCAATTCTCGGCCACTATTGGCCGCTTTGATTAGTTCGTTCAGGGATCCACAACTATATATCTGAGCTTTAATCTCCTCGATGAATTCTTCCTTGGTGCAATTATTCACTGCCTTCTGGTAGATTCTTCCCGGGACGCCACTGATGCAGGAGGTGCCCGTCCAAAGAGACTTAATGTTGTTTCCCAAATCCACCCCTTTGTCCCAGACCTGCTCTTCGGCAAAAAGGGTCAGGTTAAATTCGGAATCACTTACCACGACGGCTGTGCGCACGCGGGGAAATCTGATCACATCGGAAAATGCCAGCCGGAAAGAGACCTGAGTGTGAGGGCCGCCC
>DAITQE010000027.1:0-11813 GCA_036833235.1 Opitutus sp. | reverse complement strand
CCCTGAACCAGGGGCTTAAACAACTTTAGCTGTTCCTGCCGCTCAAGTTCAGGGTCCGTGCTTAAAATCTCCGCTGTGGTGAAGGGATTGATCGCCAGAATATAGGCGTCGGCCTGGATTCTTTCTCCGGCGCAAAAAGCGGAAACAATATGGGCCCCGTCAAACTCTAGTCTTGCCAGAGGTTTCTCCCAATAAAACTTCACGCCTTCCTCCCTTAGATATTTTACCCAGGGGTTAAACCAGTATTCACTACTCGGGCCTTTGAATAGCAGCCAGCCGATTCCGGCGCCCTGCGTCCACGCGGGGCCATCATGGTCCGCTTTATGTTGGTGGGGCGGTTTTGACGTCAGTTGTTTTCGGAAGAAATCACCGGCAGTTCGTAAGGAAACCTTGGGCCAATCCGATCCAATCCAGGGACCAAAACAAGAACGCCACGCTCGATGAGCTTTGCCGTCCAGGAAAGGCTTCCAAGCCTCCGCCGCATTAATCTTATCATACTCAATCTGGCTTCTGTTGCCAGAAGTCCAGGTTTTCAGCATGAGGTAACCCCACTTGAGGAATTCCCATTTATCCATGCCGAACATCTTGGAAATGCTTTTGAATCCATCGTAAAATTGAGCTTTATCGGTGTCTGGGAAGATCCCGAAATCAAGGGGGCGCGAAAGCGCCAAATCATAGATGGTTCCTTTTTCATTAAAGGGAATGCGCTTCATTATATCATAAGCATTATGATACCAGGGCCCCATGCCGTGCCACGAATACTCCGTCGGCATGTTGTTCTTGTGGAGGCGGGAACTCCTGAAAAAGCCACCTGGCTGATCGGTGCTTTCATACACGGAAACGCTATGGCCTAAACGAATTAATTCATGGGCGGCACTTAATCCGGATATACCCGCCCCGAAAATAGCGATTGATTGCACGGGTCCTCTTTTTTGCATCGTGAGAATTTGGCCGTTTGACCGGTGTGTTCTCCAAACCGCGTCGCCAGCCAAGCTACCTCAGTTTCTGAGGAATGCCAGCAGGTCGGCATTGAGCCGGTCTTTGTGCGTGGCCGCGAGGCCGTGGGGTGCGCCCGCGTAGATCTTCAGGGTCGCCTTCCTGACCAGCTTCGAGGAGCGAAGAGCCGCGGTGCCGATCGGCACGATCTGGTCGTCGTCGCCGTGAACGATCAGCGTCGGCATGTCGAACTTCTTGAGGTCTTCGGTGAAATCCGTCTCGGAGAATGCCTTGATGCAATCGAAGGTGTTCTTGTGACCGGCCTGCATTGCCTGGAGCCAGAACGAGTCGATCATGCCCTGCGAGACCTTGGCCCCGGGCCGGTTGGCCCCGAAGAACGGGCCGCTCGCGAGATCCTTGTAGAACTGCGAGCGGTCGGCGCTGGAGCCGAGGCGGATCTCGTCGAACTTCTCCATTGGCAAACCACCGGGATTGGCCGCCGTTTTCAGCATCAGCGGCGGAACGGCAGCGACCAGCGCAGCCTTGGCCACCCGTTTCGTGCCGTGGCGGCCGACATAACGGGCCACTTCGCCGCCGCCCGCGGAGAAGCCGATCAGGACGGCACGCTTCAGGTCGAGCGTTTCGATCAGCTCCGCGAGGTCGTCGGCATAGGTGTCCATGTCATTGCCATTCCACGGCTGGCTCGACCGGCCATGGCCGCGACGGTCATGGGCAATGCAGCGATAACCGGCGGAGGCCAGAAATACCATCTGAGCCTCCCAACTATCCGCGCTAAGAGGCCACCCGTGGCTGAACACAACCGGCGGTCCCGCGCCCCAGTCTTTATAATAGATCTGCGTTCCGTCTTTCGTCGTAATTGTGCTCATCGTTTTCCCCTTTTGTTTCGGCGGGACGTCGACATTTACGTCGTCCAACGCTCCCGAGTCCCGACCATCTCGGTGCGTCGCGGACTCCCTATTTCGTCGTTTTGCCGTCGAAGTGTTCGTTGTCCGCCTGCGCGTCGGCGCGGGTGTGATGAACGACGCCGTCCCGATGATTCGGGGGCGCATAGATCGTATAGAGCTTCAGTGAAACACTGCCGGTATTGATGATGTTGTGATTAGTCCCAGCCGGGACGACCACCGCGAAGCCCGCGCGGATCGCTGTCCGCATGCCATCGAGCACCACCTCTCCGGAACCTTCCTCGACGCGGAAGAACTGGTCGAGCTTGTGGACTTCCGCCCCGATGTCTTCCTTGGGCTTCAGCGCCATGAGTACGAGTTGGCAATTTTCGGCCGTGTAAAGCACACGACGAAACTCGTTGTTCTTGATCGCGAGGTTCTCGATATCCTGGACATATCCTTTCATGGTGACTCCGTTTTCGTTTAGTTTTTGTTGCGATTCCGCTGTGGACTGGCCGCGTCCGACCGTTGGTTCCGTCATCGTCATTTTCCCTGGCGGCGCCTCGGGAGCCTGCACTTGGACTGGGTCCAAATGGCCAGGTCAGGGGCCAATGCGAGGCTTGAACTGATGACGACGCTTGGATGCGTTTTGTCTTTCATATTCTAGCGCTTCTCGGTTCTCCGTTTTTTTTCGTTACTGACCGCCGTCTGTCAGCGTGTTTGAGAAATCTAATTCACCGCGATCTGTACGGGTGCCACCACCCAGATTGCACCGCCGGGTGCGGCTTCGCTATGGGGTATAGTCCCACCGTGAATTCGCGGAGGACAACTTGGCCAGAGCAGGCCGCTATCATCGCCGCGGCCAAGAGGAATGACGGAGATTCCTCGTAATCGCTATCGGCGCTCATCACCGCGTCCATCCGCGAACCGGGCGCCACTCGCCGGATTTGCCTGCAAGCGCAGGTCAGACGAACTCGCGCGGTTCGCCGATGACTTCGGCGATGAGGGCTGAGCTTTCTCTAGTGCGTTACGCTGGAGGAAGGCGGCCCATTGCATTTGTTTTTCCGGATCGGCGGCGGGAAGCAATTTCGCTGCCAGCACCGGTGGAATGGCGAGAGCGACGCCAAATATGTCGCCGTTCACCCTCACATTCTCCGTGGGCGGGATGTGCAAGGCAACCTTGACGGCGAGTTCGGGAAAACATTCTGCTCGGCATGGGCAAGAGCCAATTCCTTTACGCACTGCCGCTGCCCGACGCTCGGTGAAATTTACAGGCACTCCGTAGGTCTGAGACTCTGAAACCGGCCTGGGGGCCGCGTGGATCGGTCCCAGTAAGCGCGCTGGCGTTCGCGGCGGGACGTGTCGTTGCAAAGCGCCGCAAAGAATGGCGCGCAGAGCTCCTCCACCGGCGACTCCAACTAAGCCCACTCCGCCATACAGCCATCTGAAGAGAATCGATGTCTTATACTCTGGACAATGAAGGCATGCATTGCCTAAAGTATGAGACATCATGCCACGGACCACTCCCACGCTCTTCCCGCCTGCGACCCACCAACTGGTTTCTCTTGGTGAGCGCCTTCGCGTGGCCCGATTGCGTCGGCGTTACTCCGCTGAGTCAGTGGCCAAACGTGCCGGCGTCGCACGCGGAACTCTCTATCGCGTCGAAGAAGGCGACGCCGGCGTCAGCCTCGCCACCTACGCCAGCGTGCTTCGCGTGCTGGGCCTGCAAGGCGATCTCGATCTCGTGGCGCGTGACGACGTGCTGGGTCGCAAACTTCAAGATTTGAAATTGCCCACCCGCAAGGTGGCCCCGCGCCGGGCGTCGGCCTCTGAAAAATCCTCCGCACCTGGCGCCAGCGATCCCGTTCCGCCCGGACCTGCCTCGCCATGAGTGCCAGTGCGAAAAAGTCTGCCAGTGCCAGCCGGCAACAAATCGACGTGTGCCTCGATGCCGACATCGTCGAGGCGCTTTGCCGTGTCGGCACGCTCTTTCACACGGCTGCTCACGGGCACTCGGTTTTCTCTTTCGCCTACGATCCCGAATGGTTGCGCCGTCCGAACACCTTCGAAATCGACCCGGACCTGCAACTGCACGATGCCGAAAGCTATCCCAGCCAGCCGGCCGGCGTGTTTCGGATCTTCACGGACTCCGCGCCCGACCGTTGGGGTTGCTTGCTGCTCGACCGCCGCGAAACCCTAAAAGCCCGCGAGGACCAGCGCCAGGCCCGGACCCTCACAGAATGGGACTACCTCCTCGGCGTGCATGACAGCTGCCGGATGGGCGCCTTGCGCTTCCGGCGGGACGCAGCCTCGCCGTTTTTGGACAACGACCGCCATTTGGCGGCGCCGCCCGTCGCCTCGCTGCGGGAACTCGAGGTCGCCTCGCTGGCTCTAGAAGCGCCGGACGCCGACGAGCAACCCGAATTTCGCGAATGGCTGACGGCGCTATTGGTCCCGGGCAGTTCGCTCGGCGGAGCACGGCCCAAAGCCAATTTTACGGACCCGGACGGAGCCTTGTGGATCGCCAAGTTTCCGAGCCGCGAGGATCGCCGCGACATCGGCGCTTGGGAAATGGTGGTGCATCAACTCGCCCAAGCCGCCGGCCTGGACGTGCCCGACACCCAGCTGCTCAGCCTGGGTAGCCGGCATCGGACCTTTGCCAGCCGCCGATTTGACCGGCTCGCGAACGGCCGACGGCGTTTCTTCGTGTCCGCGATGACGCTGCTCAATCGGCAGGATGGCGAGAACGCCAGTTATCTGGAACTCGCGGAATTTCTCAGCACGCGCGGCAGCCCGACGCACAAACAGGCAGACCTGCGCGAACTCTGGACGCGGATCATTTTCAACATCCTCGTCTCCAACCGGGATGATCACCTGCGCAACCATGGCTTCATTTTGGCCGCGGATGGCTGGCGGCTTGCGCCCGCCTACGATCTCAATCCGAACATCGAACGAAGCCATCACCAGTTGGCGATCGACTCCAGCGATCCCACGCCCGACGTGGCGCTCGCCCTGGCCACGGCCGAGTTCTACGGACTCAACGCTGCACAGGCTCGTAAAATTCTTCAGCGCGCGCGCGCCGCCGTCGGCCGGTGGCGCACGGTCGCCACGAACCATCGGCTACCGCGCGCGGAAATCGAGCTAGTGGCACAGGCGTTTCGATCCCCGCCAGTCGGAGGCTGACGACCAACTGAAGGATGGACAGGACAAATGTAACGACGGCAAAGCGCCCGCTTTGGTCTGATAAATCTCCTTCGCGCTATACTATATGTATGTATATGCGCACGGTCGCGGAGGAACGCTAAACCGCGACATCAGACTGTTGATCGCGTCGTGCCGAGGAAATTGGCGCTCAATGAAATTTTGCGAGCGTCAAAGTCGCTTTTCGACGTAGAGGTCACGTCGCCCAATCAGTGAGGCAGTTCAAGAGGGTCAGCCCATGGGGCTGGGGTCTAAACTATTTTTTAGCAGACAGAACTCGATCTGGGGTGCGTGACCAGGCACTGACAATGCGACTGACAGCATGCCAACTCCCCACGCTCAGAGTTTCGCTGAGCCACCGGTGGATGACCGTGGTCTGTTTTTTAACGCCGCCGTCATCGCCAGTTTTTTAAGTCACCGATTTACCGCAGCTCGTCGAGACACTTCAAAACGTCCCCCGTGCTTTCTCCGATTGAAAGATATCCCCGCTATAGTTCCCACGATTGATTGATCACGTGGTATCCGTCCCCAGCTTTCCAATATCAACTTGCGTGCCACCTTTCCGGTCCGCTTCCCGCCTTCAACCCCAAACCCCATGGTCTGATCCTTTCGGCAGAACCCTGGCAGAACATCGACACCGAGGGACGGGAGTTGCGCTTCGTCACGCTGAAGACCGGACGTCGCATGTCTGTGCCGCTCGCGTCCCCGCTATTCGAGTACCTGCAAACAATGCCCGCGGGCGACAATCCCTCGGATCCACTATTTCCTTCCGCACACGAGGTCGCTACTCGGACCGGCGACGCCGGTCAACTGTCCCAACAGTTCTACGCCATTCTCGTTTCTGCCGGCATGGCAAAGGAGCGCGGCCACGAGGAAACTGGTGCCGGCCGTTCGCAGCGTCGCACCGTAAGCGAAATTTCGTTCCACTCTCTCCGCCGCACCGCGACGAGTCTTCTGAAAAACGCCGGCGTTTCGTCGGCGGTCGCGATGGACATCATCGGACACGAGACCGAAGCGATTAACCGCCATTACACCCACATCGAGAGCGAGACCAAACGGTCCGCGCTCAACAAGCTGCCGAAACTGGGCTGACGGCGCTGCACGGTCTAGCGAGGCCGTCGCGATCGCTCGGCCCTAATTCGCGACGATCCGTCGCGCCCGCTCCTTTTCGGACGATGCGTTTCAGATAGCTTGGTTTCTGGTTAGCCTCTTTCTTCATTGGAAACGAAAGTCTCGGTTACCTCATATGTTCCTGGGTCAAACTTGGCGATCGAGAGTGCCTGCTGCAAATAAGGAGTGGCCGCAGCATTCTGCCGCATCGCCTGGTAATCTTCGATGCTCCGCCACTGGGCATACATCGTCACTTTGGTCCCATCGAGACTGCGATGAAGGCTCGCGGAAATGAACCCCGGGATATGGCGCACGGATGAGTCGGTCGCACGGGTTAGCAGACTGATGAGCTCAAGCTGCTTTGTCGGTTCAACGGTAAAGACGTTGATGAGCGTAAGCGTATCATTCCCTTTCTTGATCGTGATCATCGGCAAGGCTCCGTTTCTCTTGGCTAACGTTTTATATTTCAGAGAGAGTTTGAAGCAATGTCGGTTTGGGACTCCGACTCGCAGAAATCGAAGACCGCTCGCGTTGATGCAACGCGACGGCCGAAAACGTCGCCTAGAGCTATTTGGTCCTTTTTCGGGCGCGTCCCACTTGCCGCTCAATGCCCGCGGTTTGTGCTGCCACTCATAGGACAAATCCTCCATCGATGGTAAGACTTGATCCGGTCATGTAACCCGAATCCGCGCCTGCCAGATAGGAGACGAGCGCGGCAATCTCACGCGGTTGCCCCACACGCCCGAGCGGAACCATTGGGGTGACCTGTGCGATGTGCCCCGCCGTCATGTCCGTCTCGATCGGCCCGGGCTGGATATTATTGACGGTGATTTGCCGCGGCGCGAGATCGAGCGCGACGTTCTGCACCATCGAAGCCACCGCCGCCTTAGTCATGGCGTAGACACTGGTTCCCCGGTGTCCGGTCCGGATTGCGGTGTTGCTGCCAATTGTGATCACGCGGCCGCCATCTGGCATATGCGCCACGGCGGCTTGGATCGCCAGAAACACGCCGCGAAGATTCACGGCCAGCATTCGGTCGAGGTTTTCTAAGCGGAAAGCGTCAATCGTTGCGAGGTGCAGGATGCCCGCGTTCACAACCGTGACGTGGATCGGCCCCAACTGTTCCGCCGCCTCGTCGGCGGCCGCACGAATCGCAGCCGGATCGGCGCTGTCGGCTCGAATGGCCAGTGCGTGGCCGCCCTTCGATTCGATGTCCTTTACCACTTCCTGCGCCTTGTCCGGCCTGGAAACGTAAGTCAGGGTGACGGAGAAGCCGTCTTCGGCGAGGCGAAGCGCCGAGGCCGCGCCAATGCCACGCGAGCCTCCAAATACAAGTGCCGCCTTGCGGGGCATGGCTGTTTCACCGCTCATCATCTGGTTTTTCATGTTTGGTTTCATTGTTATGGACTGGTTAGTCAAAAACGGGGCGTGGGTTTTCCGCGCTCGGGCTACGGAGCTTCTAGCGTGCTTTCAGGCGATTGGTTGCGAAACGCGCCATTCGTTTCAAATCCGTGACCCCCGCGCCGCCTCGCGCCGCCAATTGAATCCCTGTCATGGTCATCAGAACAAAATTCGCGGCTTCCTCAGGATTCATATCACGATCGAGTTCTCCGCTAGTTTGACCCTCCCGCAATCGAGCGACGAGCCGGCTGAGCAGCAGCGGCGCAGCCTTGGCCTTGAGCTTGGCTAGCGTCGCGTCGCACGTTCCGAATTCGGCGGTCGCGCCGACGCCCATACAGCCATTGGCTCGCTGTTTGTCATCGTCGGCGACGAGGCCCAGCAGCAGATCCCGGATCCCGGCCACAGGAGACGCAGGAGCGCTCAAGCGCTTCATGTGGCCTGCGATGGTCGCCTGCTGGTAGGTATCGAGTGCCTCGAAATAGAGCCGCCGCTTGTCGCCAAAGGCGTTATAGAGGCTCTGTCGGCCGATCCCCATGGCTGCGACCAAGTCTTCCGTCGAGGTCGCGGCAAACCCTTTCGCCCAAAATACGTTCATGGCACGTTCCACTGCAATTTCGCGATCAAATTCTCTCGGTCTAGCCATGAACAGATTATTGGCGTTATAGACTGATTAGTCAATAACTGATTTCTTGCTCTTTATCCGAGCAGAAGCGCAAAGCGCCAACACCCGCTGGCGCAACAGAGGTCGCGTCTTACGCGCACTGAAAGTCCGGCTTCGGGGACGAGCGCGTGCTCCCGACCGCCGGAATTGTCGCTGGAGTCGAGAGCGAGGCCATCAGTCGCCATTACACCCATGCCGAGAACGAGCCCAAACGCTCCGCAGCTTAGTAAGCTGCCGAACTGCGCTGCCGGCGGTTTTTTCAAAGGAGCCCCTGTTGGCGTTGCTCAATCAGGAATTCGCCCGGCGTGGCGATGCCCATCCCGTAAATTTCGCGGCCGAGGTTTCCGTGAAAGTCAGTCTCATCGAGGGTCAGCAACCAATCGCAACGAGCAGCGAGCGCCGAAATCACCACGGGGCGGTCCTTCGCTTTCGGGAAAACGAGCGGCCTATCAAGCGCGAGACGCACGGTGGTAAACTGTAGCGCGGGGGCGACGATCTTCCGCCAAGTGGTCTCCGATGCCCCGATCTTGGCTAAGTTTCGGCGTGCTTCCTCGTCGCAATAATCAACGGAGATGAGCACCCATCCTTGGGCGGATGCCTCCGTAATGAGAAAACGCGAAGCGCCGCGACCCGAGCCTGCCGCCGCTAGAAGGACGCTCGTGTCGAGGAACAGTCTCACCGTTTAGCTTTGCGAGGCGTGGCGCGAAACGCGGCCATGTCGGCTTCGTCACGTGCGATCCATTGTTCGATCTTGCCTTTGGGCAAATCGCGCACGGGCATGGCAACCGCAGGCTGCAAGAAAAGACCGCCGTCGCGTTCTTCAACGACGACCATGGGGTTGCGGAGCTTATCGAGGCCCATTTTTCGGCGCAGCGAAGGGGGCAGCGTCAGGCTGCCGCGTTTGGTCAATGGAATGGTGGTGGACATGCTGCAATGCTGCATTGCGGCATTACGGCTTGCAAGCGCCAAGCCTCGATTTTCCGCGGCCAAGTCTAGGGCAAAGGTCATGAGGCGGTTGCAGCGTTGGCCTGGCTCATCGCGCGGCGGATGTAGTCGGCGACCGAGTCGAAAACCACGAGACGAACGCCGCGGAGCGCCCCGCGTTGACGAACTGCGACCATTCTGATTTCGCCGAGAGCGGCGGCCTTGTAATACCAGGCTCGTGACAAACCAAAATGAGGATCGCGTTTGCCGGGCTGCGGCAGCCGAAAAAATTCGACGCGATGCTGAGCGGTTTGGTTTTGCGGTGGAATAGGTGCGACTGAGTTCATGATTTTTCCTTTCGTTTTTGCTGTTCTCGAATGTGCCGAAACGCGGTTTTAGATCGGGAGTCGAAGTTGTACCGCGCGTCCACGCTTCGGCGACGCGGACGCGAGATGAATGAATCGGATGTTGGTTGCGAAAACGTCGGCTTCGTGCGCCGGGTCGTCAGCGAAATCGGGATACGCTCGCACGCGCGCGAGGCGAGCGACTTCAATCGCTCCGAAGAGCGGTTCAAGATTAGGTCGCTGATGACGACCTGCCAGTCACCGATCTCGACGTGGATTGCGGTCGGATCGGCGTAGTCCCAGTCAGCGCAACGAAAGTGCGACCAAGGCATGTTTCGCCGAGAGCTTTCACCATCGTCGAAGGTCACGTTCGCAGGATGGACTTCCTCGTCGAAAAACATTCTCGGTCTACGGGCAGGATTCATTTCACACCTCCAATCGTTCGCGTAGTGTTTCGCGGAGCGAGCGGCGCTCCGCGGCCGCGGCCCAAATCGCCTGACGTAGATTCTCCAACATTCGCGGCAGGCGACGGACCGACATCAACTCGCGCATCGAAATTCTCCGTCGTTCGACGAACTCCGTGGCGAGTTCGCGACCGAGATCCGGGTTCTGGAGCTGCGCGAAAACTTGCTGCTTGCTGGCGACGTAGATGCGATGCGCGCCGCGATAACGTGTGTTGGCCACGTAGAATTGGCGTCGGCCAAGCGACCGCGTCGCGATCTCGCCCAACACGAGCAAGGACTCCTCGCGCGCGCGACACGGAGGCGTTTCGGCTCACGGGAAATTATTCGCGCGCGGTATACCCCAACGGGGGTAGTGAGCACGCCCGTCGCTCGCGAGCAGAAGCAAACGAACGATTTCAAATTCATGACGCGGGACAAATCGTCGAGGAGGTCGGCCCTCACAACGCCGCGCGTCTCCGGAAATCGCGGTAGACGAACTACACCAATTTCGGTAGAACTCCGTCGTCGACACGTCCGCGCTACGTTCCCACGTCGCTCGTTTTGTGTTTTCGTTCGTTGCCCCAATAGCGAGGGCGCGCCGCAGCCGCCGCCACTCTCCGTTTCTTTTTCTTCTCAAGACGCAAAACCCTTATGCGATCATAATGAAGGCGGGCGCGTGAAGGCGCGCCTTTAGCACGAGCGTCGCGATCCCTGGTTGTCCCTGCCAGCAGGCCCCCATCGGCGTCGTCGCTGCGCGACCAGAACAAACGGAGGCACCCTAGGCGACAAGCGCCGGGTCCTGCGGGAGGAGGAATACGAAGACGCTTACGAGGAGCTTTCGCCTTTCGTGAAGGCATCCCTGGAGTTCAACATCAAGCAGCCCTAGACGTTTCTCGACTGGCGCTCATGGCGAAAGCGCTTGAAGACCTTTTCGACGTGATCTGCTGGATCGCGACTTCGTCGTCGGGCACGCGGGTGAAGTTCAAGGTCACCTGTCTCGGTCGAAAAGATCGTCGATCTGATGCTCGTCCGATCCGCTGCCTCCGCCGCCCGAGGAGTTGCGCCGCTCGTCATCGTGGTCCGGTTCGTATGAATCCTGGTTGCTTATAATGTGATCCATCGCATCGAAGTCGGCAACGATCGCGCTGATATCCTCGTCTGAGAACCGAATGCTGTAATCGCTCAACAAGCTGTCTACATGTTCCCTTACGGCCTTCCGCACTTCGGGAACATCGGAATCGGTATCGTAATACTCCGTTGCCACTCCTCCCTCATTGATCGAATCGGAAAGCCGATCCTTCCAGCTGGCGACAACGTGATTCTTTAGTTCCTGGGTGAGTTTCACCTCGAGGGCATTGTCGAGTAACACGACAAGCTCTGACAGCCGGGCGAGATCCTCGTCCAGCCCGGTGCACCCGATCACGGAGCGGACAAATTTCAACCATCGCTCATCGTCGGGTCCTATCAACTTTTCGTTTACTGCGTAGATCGCATACTGCGAAAGATTCTCGGGGAAGGAAGTCGCGTCAGCGAGGTCGAAGAAGACAGAGGCGAGCCTCGCGAGCTGGACGCGAAATGCTTCGCGGATTGATTCATCAAGGGATACTTTCAACGAGAGACCCGTCGCGAAGTCGGGCGACTCGAATGGGCTTCGCCAAAATCGTGAAACCAGACGACCCGGCACCTGGCGAAAACAATCCTCGGTAATCAATTTGCCTCTGCGCAGTAAGAACAGCTGCGTCAGGGCATCGTCATCGCGGAGCAGCGAGGCAAAGCTTTCGATCGTGTTCTCATCCGCACAAAACCGGTGGATAATGAAGTCGCCTACCGATGGGTTAAATAAACCGATGTTCGCGTCGAGTTGCGCCCGGTCAATAGACCGTGTGATGAT
>DAITQE010000026.1:7858-13907 GCA_036833235.1 Opitutus sp. | reverse complement strand
GGTCAACGCACCGATGCGAGCCCGGGAGCCCGCCTCGTCCATGACGTCGATGGCTTTATCCGGCAGGAAACGGCCGGTGATATAGCGGTCCGACAGCTTCGCGGCGGACTCGATGGATTTGTCCGTAAAGATCGCCTTGTGGTGATCTTCGTACTTCGAGCGAATGCCCTTCAGGATGAGAATCGTGTCGTCGACGGATGGGGCTTCGACTTTCACCGACTGAAAGCGCCGATCGAGCGCGGAGTCCTTCTCGATGTACTTGCGGTACTCGTTGAGGGTTGTCGCGCCGACGCACTGGAGTTCACCGCGGGAAAGCGCGGGCTTAAAAATATTCGAAGCGTCCATCGCACCTTCGGCGGCACCTGCGCCGACGATCGTGTGAAGTTCGTCGATGAACAGGATGATGTTCTTCGCGCGTTTGATCTCGTCCATCACCGCCTTGATCCGCTCCTCGAACTGGCCGCGGTATTTCGTTCCCGCCACCATCAGCGCGAGATCCAAGGTGATGACCTTCTTCTCGAGCAGAATTTCGGGAACGATGCCGCTCGCGATTTCCTGCGCGAGACCTTCCACGATGGCCGTCTTGCCCACGCCCGCTTCGCCGATCAGCACCGGGTTGTTTTTCGTGCGGCGGCAAAGAATCTGCACGACCCGACGAATCTCGTTTTTGCGGCCGATGACCGGATCCATTTCGCCCTTGCGAGCGAGTTCCGTGAGATCGCGACCAAACGCTTTCAGAGCGGGCGTCTTGACCTCTTTTTTGTCCTCAGGCTGTGCGCCTCCGCGTTGCGGAGTTCCCGCGGACGCTTCTTCGCCCGGCGTGTCGCCACTTTGGCTGCTGGAGAATTGTGGATCGAGTTCGCGCAAGATTTCGTTGCGAGTGCGCTCGATATCGATGTCGAGAGACTTCAGCACCCGCGCGGCCACACCTTCGCCTTCGCGCAGGAGCCCAAGCAGAATGTGCTCGGTGCCAACGTAAGAATGATTGAGCGTCTTCGCTTCCTTGCCGGCCAGTGCCAGCACCTTCTTGACGCGAGGTGTGTAAGGAATGCTACCTTGAGTCTTCGTCTCCTGACCGGTGCCAACTTGCTTTTCGACGGCGGAACGAACCGTTTCGAGGTCCAAGCCCATTTTCTGCAAAACGCTCACGGCCACGCCTTGGCCGAGCTTGATCAAGCCAAGCAGGATGTGCTCGGTGCCCACATAATTGTGATGAAACCGATCCGCTTCCTTGCGGGCCAACGCCAACACCTGCTGGGCGCGTGGCGTGAAATTGTTCATGGGTTCTTGGGACATGTGTTAAATCTATTAATTCGACCCGTCTGCGGTGAAAGTAAAGTTGGGTTGAGGGAAATTGGCAAACTCGGCCCGAAGGCGGCCGGCCCGTAGGAGATCGCGCTGGCCCGGCTCGAATTCGCCTTTCTGGGCGTGCTGCAAATGCCCGGGCTGCGCTTCAATGAGCAGACGATCGATGATTGATCGATTGGAATCAGGAAATACGCGTAAATCAATTCCGAGGCGCAGCAGCGAAAGCAGATTCATGGCCTCACCCGAACTGAGCACATGACTGTTTTGCAGAATGCCGTACGCCCGACCGATCTTGTCGAACAGCTTACCCGCGTCCGCCTCCATCAGTTTCTGGCGGGCATTAAGCTCATGCTCGATGATGGATGTGAGCACGCTGCCGAGCCGCTTGAGAATCTCGTCCTCAGATTCGCCGAGGGTGGTTTGATTCGAAATCTGAAAAATGCTGCCGCTCGCATCAGAACCTTCGCCGAACAAACCGCGGACGACCATGCCGAGTTGGTTCACGGCACGGACGACTTTCTCCATCTGGTTCCCAATCACCAACGCCGGCAGGTGCATCATCGCCGATGCGCGCATGCCAGTACCTAAATTTGTCGGACAAGCCGTGAGATAACCGAGCGCCGGCGAAAATGCATAATCAATCCGGTCTTCGATCGCAGTATCGAGTTCGTTGATCGTGTTCCACGCCTTCTTCAGTTGAAATCCAGCGCGCAAAACCTGAATGCGCAGATGATCTTCCTCGTTGATCATGACGGAGCAGGCCTGATCACGGCTGATCACGACGCCCGAACCAGCTTTTGAGCCGCTCAACTCGCGGCTGATAAGATGCCGTTCGACGAGGATTTGTTTCTCGAGTTCCGTCAGCTCACCGACGCCAATTGCCAGACTGCGCTTCATCGCGGTCGTGGCGGAGACCGCATCACGACAAACGTCGAAAATCTCGCCCCGCCGAGCAGGCTTGGCCCACCCAGGAAACGGAACGCCTGCGAGGTTTCGAGCCAGGCGGATACGCGTCATGAGCACGACAGCGGTCTTGCTGCTCACCGAATCGATGAGCTCGGAAGGCGTGTCGATCAGAGAGGCGATCGTCATAGGCTTAACGCGGCGATTTTTCCCCGTAGGTTTGTTTGACTTGGTTGATCTCATCGCGGCAGCGGGCGGCGTCCTCGTATCGCTCTGATTTGATCGCGGCGGTGAGGTCCAGTTCGAGTTTGGAAAGACGTTCGTGGAGGTTTTTTCGGGCGAGGGCTTTTTGCGGCACTTTGCCGGTATGAGCGGTGCCCTTGTGCATGCTATCGAGCATCGGTTCGACGAGGCTCATGAACGTTTCATAGCAAGCCGGACAGCCGAACCGCCCCTGCTTCTTAAAATCATTCGGGGTAAAGCCGCATTGCTCACACCTCACGCCCGCCATTCCTGTTGGCTCCGTATTTAGCGACGCCTTGAGCAGCAGATCCGCCAGCGAGAAACCGCTGGGATCGGTGACGCCCTTCGCTTGGGCGCACTCTTCGCAGAGATCAACTTTGTGAACCTTGTTGTTGACGATCTGTGTCAGGTGCACCGTCGCAGGCTTGGAACAGAGGTCGCATTTGAGCGGATTCGGCATTTTCGCGTTGAACGTTTCTTTGCAGTTACCATGCCACGCTAGCCGCTGCTGGCAAGTGCCGCGCTCGGGTATTTCGCTCGCGCCATCGTTGCACAGCAAGGCGTCGTCGAGGCGCACGCGTGTCGCAGATTATCAGCAAGACCGCGGGGCGTTCTCCCACACGCGATCGTGCGCGGAACAGGCATCGCGCTCAAATGCGCGTGCCTTCGATAAGCACACGACGACGGAACGAAGCGAGCACGCGCTGCGTAATCGGTCCTGGTTTGCCGGAACCGATTTCGCGACCATCAAGTTTCACGACGGGAATAACCTCCGCACCCGTGCCCGTGAGGAAACACTCATCCGCACACCAGAGATCGTAACGCGTCATGTTGCTCTCTCGAATCGGCAAACCGAGCTCGACGGCGACATCAAAAATAGTTCCGCGCGTGATTCCTTTCAACGCACCATGCGAGGCCGCCGGCGTGATCAGTTCACCCTTGTGCACCGCGAACACGTTGTCCGCCGTACATTCGGCCACGTAGCCTTGATCGTTGAGCATGATGGCTTCGAGCGCTCCAAACTGGCGCGCCTCGATCTTGCCCAAAATGTTGTTGAGATAGTTGAGCGACTTAACCGTCGACGGAAGCGCCGCAGGATTGATGCGACGCGTCGGGACGGTGACGATGCTAAGCCCATTGTCATAGTGCTCCTGCGGATAGAGCGCGATTTTGCTGGCGATCACGAAAAGCGACGGCTTCGGACACAGCCATGGCGCCAGCCCGAGATCGCCGACACCTCTCGTCACGACGAGACGGATGTAGGCATCGGTCAGCTCATTTCGCCGGCACGTCTCGCACGTCACCTCGGCCAGCTCCTTGCGGCCCAAGGGCAACGTGAGCATAATTGCCTTGGCCGAGTACTCCAAGCGCTCGAGGTGCTCGTCCAATCTAAAAACGTTTCCTCCATATAGCCGAATCCCCTCGAAGACGCCGTCGCCGTACAGCAGGCCGTGATCAAATACGGACACCTTAGCCTCGCTCTCGTCAACGAACTGGCCATCCAGATATATTTTCATCTCGGGCAAACTACCGGGTCAGAAAAAGTTTTGTCGAGTCCTGCTCCGCTATTTTCTCCTTGAGTCCGAAAGCTGTGTTGCCATTTTGTTGCAATATCAGCTTTCTTATGCGTCCCCACCACTGCCGTTCGATCACCGCGGGATTTACCCTGATCGAACTCCTGACCGTCATCGCGATCATCGGCATCCTTGCCGCGATCTTCATACCCACCGTCGGAGCCGTCCGTGAAAAAGCTCAGCGCGCAGTCGACGCCAATAGCATGCGTGAAATTGCAAAAGCGGCGATGATCTACGCCGGCGACAACAACGATCGACTGCCAGATCCCAGCTCTACGCCCGCGCCGAGCATCACCGGCGGCGGCAACCTTTATATTTGGGCTGGCCTAGTTGCAAAATCCGGAGCGCTCGCCGACAGCTCGCTTTATTTCGCAAAGAGCGACCCAAAGGCAGACGCCAGCTCAGCCGGATCCGTCCTCGATCCAACTGACGCGACACACAACACACTGAACGCCGACTTCATCGCGCGAACGCCGAGCGTTGAACTGGTGGGCGGTCTGAAAATGAGCGACCCAGCGACCACGCCAATCGCTTTCAGCCGTGGGCTCAACACGACCGGCACGTGGGACAATAACTCCGATGGCTTGGGCAAGTCGGTTTACGGCGACGCAGGAGGCTATATCGTTTTCCTCACCGGAAACGTTCAATTCTATAAAGATTTGGGCGACGCTACGACCGGCCGTCTCGTCCAAACCAACGGCAAGCCCACGAACGATATCACAAAAACGATTCCTGGCTCGAGCAGCCAGAAAATCTACGGTCAAGGCGGACTGATTGGTACCCTGGCTGGAACCACACCTACACCAGCTGACTGACCGTTCATCCGTCAGATCGATCTTTGGAGCCCAGCCATTCGGCTGGGCTTTTTTGTTGAGTACTGCGGACGGGAACTCCAACGGGTTCTGTATTTCCCTTCCTATTCACGACACTGGCCGTGACCTATTCCAAAAACTGAATGACGCCCGCACCTTCAAGCTCTGCCCCAATGACGACCTATGTCGTTGGGCACAAAAATCCGGACGCCGACTCCATCTGCGCCGCCATCGCGTACGCATCCTTCAAAGGTGCGCGTGGCGAACGCGGCTACGTCGCGGCACGATGCGGCAATTCGAACGCCCGCATCGATACCATTCTCGCGCGTTTTAAGCAGCCTCTGCCGCTTTATCTAAGCGATGTCAGCCCGCGCGTTCGCGATTTGATGGTAAGAAATGTCCTCTCGCTCGATGAACACGCCACGTGTGCGGAAGCGTTGGGCATTTTTGACTGCCATGACATTCGAGTGATGCCGATCACCAAGGGGAGACAGATCGTCGGCACCATTTCACTCTCGACCTTGGGGAGCGTCTTCATTCCGCGCCTGAGCGAACCACGGCTGCTTCGACTCGTGCGAACGTCTCTGGCCAATATTACCCGCACTCTGGAAGGCCAGGCGCTTCACCTCGTCGACGAGGGCAAAATCCAAGAACTCTACGTCCGACTCGGGACGATGGACATCACTTCGTTCTGGAGCGTTTCGATTCGCGAAAACATTCCCGCTGAACAGTCGATCATCATCGTGGGTGACCGGAGCGACGTTCAACGGCGGGCGATCGAGATCGGTGTTTGCGCGATCGTCATCACGAGCAATTTGGGAATCGAGGACGAGATTCTCGCGTTGGCGAAAGCAAAGGGCACTAGCATCATCATGAGTCCTTACGATTCGGCAACGACGTCGTGGATCGTGCGCACCGCCTCGACGCTCGAACGCGTGGTTGAACGTGAGTTTACGACGGTCGATGCCGACTTGCGTATCGCCGACGTGCGGAAAAAATTCTCAGGCGGCTCTCCTCACGCGCTGTTCGTCGTTGACGATAAAGGTCAGCTCGAAGGCATCCTAACGAAAACAGACATTCTCCGGCCGACGCAGACACGGCTTGTGCTCGTTGATCACAACGAGATGTCCCAAGCCGTTCCTGGCGCTGATGAGGTTACCATCACCGAAATCATCGACCACCACCGTCTGGGCGCGATCAACACGCAGC